>DATCVX010000383.1:0-9036 GCA_036566705.1 Arthrobacter sp.
CCGCCGCCGCCCACTCCAGCGTCCTGGCGCAGCTGATGGCCTTTATCGCAGAGATGATCCTGGAGACAAGGATGGAGTCCCTCGGCCAGCCGGGCCGGCCAGAGCAGTCCCTGGCCTCGCACCGGAAGATCGCGGACGCCATCCGCGCGCAGGATCCGGAAGGAGCGGGGGAAGCAATGCTGGCGCACATCGAGCTTGTCTCCGACGTGGAGCTGCTCCGCTGACCTCGGCCGGGTAGCGACACGCCCGAGTCCGGCACCCCTGTCTCCCACCCCAGACAGTGCCCCCGGATTTCCGGTTTTCATTGCCGGCCCAACCCGGTGTGATTGAACGAACGTTTATCACAAGGAGTTGGCCATGGCCGCAGCAAGCAGTGCCGTAGAGGCACGATCAATTGACATGATTCCGCCCGGCGAGCGCCACGGCCACCCGCGGGGGCAGTTCACGCTCTGGTTCGGCGCCAACGCCCAAATCACCGCAATCGTTGACGGCGCGCTCGCAGTGGTTTTTGGTGCCGACGCATTCTGGGCCATCGTGGGCCTGCTGGTGGGCAACGTGCTGGGCGGTGCCGTGATGGCCCTGCACTCCGCTCAGGGACCGAAGCTGGGCTTGCCCCAGATGATCTCCAGCCGGGCACAGTTCGGCGTTTACGGGGCGGTGATCCCCCTGGCCCTGGTGATCCTGATGTATGTAGGATTCGCCTCCACCGGAACCGTACTCTCCGGCCAGGCCATCAACCTGATGCTTGGTGTGGAGGCCCCCGCCGTCGGCATCCTCATCTTCGGCGCCGCCACCGCCCTGCTGGCCATCCTCGGCTACAAATACATCCACGCGCTGGGCCGCATCGCCACGGTGACGGGCCTGGCCGGGTTCCTGTACCTGACCATTGCCGTCGTCACCAAGTTCGACATCACCCAGGTCATGATGGTCAAAGGCTTCGAATGGCCCACCTTCCTGACCGCCATTGCCCTCGGTGCCGGCTGGCAGCTGACCTTCGGCCCGTACGTCGCCGACTACTCCCGCTACCTTCCTGCCGGGACCTCCGAACGCAAGACCTTCTGGTACACGTTCGCGGGCTCCGTAGGCGGTGCGCAATGGGCCATGACCCTGGGGGCCATTGCCGGCGGGCTGTCCGCCGCGAAACTGGGCGGCGACTTTTTGAAGAACCAAGTGGGCTACATGGGCGACCTCGCCGGCGGCGGGCTGATCGCCGTCTTTATCTACCTGGTGATCGTCACCGGCAAACTCACCGTCAACTGCCTCAACGCGTACGGCGCGTTTATGTGCGGCGTCACCATCAGCACCGCAGTCAACCGCAAAGACACGGTTTCCAGGACGTTGCGGATCGTTTTTATCATCGCCGTCATCGGAGCCAGCGTCCTCATCGCGCTATTCGCCAGCAAAGACTTCCTGAACCTGTTCAAGAACTTCGTCCTGCTGCTGCTGATGGTGTTCACGCCCTGGTCCGTGATCAACCTGGTGGACTACTACAAGATCTCCCGTGACCGGCTGGACATCCCGGCCCTCTACAACCCGGACGGCCGCTACGGCCGCTGGAACACCGCCGCGTTGGTGTCGTACGGAGTGGGCGTCGTAGTCCAGATCCCGTTCCTCGCGCAGGCGCTGTACACCGGGCCGGTCACCAAGTGGCTGGGCGGCGCGGACATCTCCTGGCTCGTGGGAATCGCCGTCACCTTTGCCGTCTACTACCCGTGGGCCAAGGCCACCAACCGGGCACCGGCCGAATCCATCTATCCGGACAGTGCGTACCAGGACAGTGCGGTGGAGGGCGTTCCGGCCGGGGTCAAAGCCTGAAGGTTTAAGGCTTGAAGGTTGCCGGGCTTAATGGGCGACGGCGGACCCGGGCACAGTGCCCGGGCCCGCCGTCGTGCGCCTGACGGCAGCAGTTCAGAAGGTGTAGGAAGAGGTGGTGGATGAACTGGCGATGGCCAGGCCGATGATCGCCAGCAGCCAGAAGGCGCCGTAGCCCAGCAGGCACAGGTACCCCAACACCAGGCCGGTGATGGACATGCCCTTTCCGGAGGGCTCGCGCTTGAGTGCCAGGTGGCCGGTGACGATGGCGGCGATCTGCGGCAGCAGGATCCAGCCCATGATCACCGAAGCGATGCCGCACACCATACTGGCGATGCTCAGCGTCTTCGGTTCCGCCGGCATCCCGTAGTAGCCCTGCTGGTTGTACGGGCTCTGCTGGTTGTACGGACTGGTTGGCTGGCCGTAGAGGCTGGTTGGCTGGCCGTAAGGACCCGGCTGCTGGTAGGCGCCGTACTGGCTCTGGCCTTCATAGGGGTTCTGGCCGTAACCGCCCTGTCCGTAGTTTCCCTGCCCGTAATTTCCCTGGCCGTAGTGCGGCTGGGACGGCGCCTCGGAACCATAGGGCGGAGCGAACCGCGGTTCAAAGCCCGGCGGTGTGCTGCCGTCGGGAAGCTGGGATTCAGGCCGGTTGGCGGGCTGGTCAGTCAAGGTATTTCCCCCTGGAAGTTTTGCTTCCAGCCTACCGCCGCCGGAGCCCCGGCCGGAGTGAAGGTCAGCGCCCCAGGTATGGCAGCACGTACACGGCAAAGATGACGAACGCGGCGAGCAGGGCAAGCCTCCCGGCGCCGGTGGTGCGGCGCCCGCGGTTCTTCGGGTTGCGACCGCTCGCCGCCGGCGACAGATTCCCGCGGATTGCAGAGCTTCCCGACCCTCCGCGCGGTGACACCGATCGCGCGGGTACAGGGCGCGGGGCTTCCGAATCCGGGTTGCCGGTTGTCCGGGGGGACGCGGGCCGCGGGTCGGCCGGCTTAACCACAGTTCCCGGCCGCACGCTCCGGAAGGCCGTGATGCCGGGCTCCTGCTCGTGCGTGAGCTGCTGTCCGAGCTGCGCGTAGAGCCCCACAACCGCCTGCTGGTCAAGCACCGGAGGCAGTGCCTCGATGGCTCCCACCACCCGCTGGGTACCCACCACGGCAACATCCGAGTTCGTGACGCCGAAGAGGTCCGGCTGGGCGGCCATACAGATCAGGGGACGCACCATGCGGCGGTGCGGCGGCGCCAGGACGGAGGCGACGGCGGCGCATTGGGCCAGTGCCCCCTCCACTGCCTGGGTGCGTGCGTAGCGGCCCTGCCACAAGACGCCGGAGGAAACCTTCACTTCGCCGGTCCAGTTCTTGGCGTCGACCACCACCACGCCGCCGGGCCCTACGAGGACATGGTCGAGGTTGGCCTTCGGCCGGCCCGGCCAGTGGACGTCGTGCAGCACATACCAGCCGCGCGGAACCAGTTCGCTGAGTTTGTCCGCCACCTCGCGCTCGCCGGCCGCACCGGCGTCCCAGGCCTTCGTGGTGCGTTCGGCCTGATCGAGCTGGCGCTTGAGCCTGGCGACCCGTTCAGCCGCCAGCCTGGACTGCTCCGCCGCTCCGTCCCCTGCCCCCATGGCCGTCCCTGCTTCCCTGCCGGAGATACACGGCGGAAGGCCGCCGTCGTCCTTTTGCTCCCGGACATTCCGTCCGATTTTTCGAAAGTAACAGGGCGCGCAGGCGGCGGTATATAAGTACTTTGCAGGGCCGGTACTCAGTCCGGCTACCTGTTTATTGGCCCCGTCCCCCGAAGGCAGGGTGCTGTTGAGGGCGCATTCGGCTTGGATGACGCGGCGGCGTCACAGGGCCGGACACATGGTCCGGATTTTGCCCTGGTCGTTTTGACTGCGGCTCCCGTCTGGCATGCTGGTCCCATGGCTAGCCGCGCGGGTACAGTTGCCCAACCCCAGGACCTTGTTGACATCACTGCGCTTCTTGACGCGTATTACGACATCACGCCGGATCTTGGTGATCCCGGTCAGCGCGTGGTGTTCGGCACGTCCGGGCACCGCGGTTCCAGCCTCAAGGCGTCATTCAATGAAAAGCACATTGTCGCCATCACCCAGGCGATCGTGGAATACCGTGCCGCGGAAGGCGTCACGGGTCCCCTGTTCCTGGCCAAGGACACGCACGCGCTGAGCGAGCCCGCGCAGAACTCGGCGCTCGAGGTGCTCGCCGCTAACGGTGTGCAGGTGCTCATCGATGCCCGCCACGGCTACACACCCACCCCGGCCTTGAGCCACGCCATCCTCACCTACAACCGGAACGCCGGCGCCGGCGCACCCCAGGCTGACGGCATCGTGGTCACTCCGAGCCACAACCCGCCGGGAGACGGCGGCTTCAAGTACAACCCTCCCCACGGCGGCCCCGCCGATTCGGACGCCACCGGCTGGATCGCCAACCGCGCCAACGAACTGCTCGAGAACGGCCTCCGCGGCGTCAAGCGCATCCCGGTGGCAGATGCGCTGGCTGCGGACACCACCGGCAAGTTCGACTTCCTCAGCAGCTACGTGGACGATCTGCCGTCAGTCCTGGACCTGGACGCCGTCCGTGAAGCCGGCGTCCGGATCGGCGCCGACCCCATGGGCGGCGCTTCCGTGGACTACTGGGGCGAGATCGCCGAACGCCATCAGCTCAACCTCACCGTGGTGAACCCCACCGTGGACCCGCAGTGGGCCTTTATGACACTGGACTGGGACGAGAAGATCCGGATGGACTGCTCCTCGCCGGCGGCGATGGCCTCGCTGATCCAGCGCATGTCCGGCGACGGCGCAGGCTCGGGGGCCTCGTTCGATGTGGCCACCGGCAATGATGCCGACGCGGACCGGCACGGGATCGTCACCCCCGACGGCGGGCTGATGAACCCGAACCACTACCTCGCCGTCGCCATCGACTACCTGTACCGCAACCGCAGCGGCTGGAACCCCGGATCCGTGGTGGGCAAGACCCTGGTGTCCTCCTCCATCATCGACCGGGTGGCCGAGAGCCTCGGCCGCAAGCTCGTGGAGGTCCCGGTGGGCTTCAAGTGGTTTGTGCCCGGCCTGCTCTCCGGTGAGGGCGCGTTCGGCGGCGAGGAATCGGCCGGCGCCTCCTTCAACAAGAAGGACGGCAGCGTCTGGACCACGGACAAGGACGGCATCCTGCTGGCCCTGCTCGCCTCCGAGATCACTGCTGTGACCGGCAAATCCCCGTCGCAGCTCTACAAGGGCCTGACGGACCAGTTCGGCGCACCCGTATACGCCCGCATCGATGCCGCCGCCACCCGCGAACAGAAGGCTGCACTCGGCAAGCTGTCGCCGTCGGATGTTACGGCTACCGAGCTTGCGGGCGAGGCAATCACCGCCAAGCTCACCGAGGCGCCCGGCAACGGCGCTTCCATCGGCGGCCTGAAGGTGGTCACGGAGAACGCCTGGTTCGCCGCCCGCCCGTCCGGCACGGAGGACGTCTACAAGATCTACGCCGAGTCCTTCAAGGGCGAGGACCACCTCAAGCAGGTCCAGGCGGAAGCCAAGGCGCTGGTGGACAGCGTCATCGCCTAGGGCCTTTTGCCGCCTCGTTAGCTCAGGCTCCAGAGCCTGAGGACGCGCCGGACGGTACGGTCACCGTCCGGCGCCATGTCCACCAGCGCGATCCGGTCAAGCACGACGGCGTCGCCCGGCTGCAGCCGCTTGTCACCATGGTGTGACACGTGGGGCCGGTAGCCAGACAGGGTGTGGGCAGGGGTAAGCACCTTGCCGCCCAGAATGCCCACTGCGGCGACGAGCCGCTCGTGCAATATTTGCAGGTCCGGCTGCGGCTCGATGAGGCTCACGGGCACCGAACCGTGCCGCCCGAACCCCGCGTCGTTCCCCGCCGTGAGGCTGGCGCCCAGGGCTGCCATGGCCGGCGCTTCCGCGAGCGCCGCAAGGCGTTCCGCAGGGTCGGCACCATCGGTAGTGCCGGCGTCGAACCTCACCAGGGTGATGTGCAGCGGCCAGTCGGTCCGCGGGAACACGAGCCCTTCGGTCACGGGCTCCACAAAAGCAACCAGGATGAGGTTCCGCATCAGGCCATTTTCCCACCTCCGGCCCCGACGCTCTCTCACTTAATGCCGGTTAAACGCCGGCGGGTTCAAGGGGTCGTTGCAACACCTGAGTGATTGGTGGTGTTGTGGGGCGTTTTGGTCGGCCTGAGGTGTTGCGGGAGACGGTTCGGTTGTTTTGGGAGGCGAGGTCTTCTGGGGCTGCGGATGAGTTGGCGGCGGAGGCTGCAGGGTTTTCGTTGTCAGCAGCTCGGGTGCTCGTGCGGAAGCATGGTGGGGTGGACCCTGCACTGAAGCCCGCGAGCGGGCGGTTTTTGTCCTTTGAGGAACGCGAGTTGATTGGTGTGTGGCTGGCGGAGGGCCACGGGGTCCAGGAGATCGGCCGTCGTTTGGGGCGCAGTGCATCCACGGTCAGCCGGGAGCTGGCCCGGAACATCCGAAATGACGGCAAGCGCCCGTATCTTGCCTCGGCCGCGCAGAACCGGGCCCAGAAGCTGGCGCGCCGGCCCAAGGCCCGGAAGCTGGCGTCTAACGAGGCTCTGGCGGCGTATGTGGCCGGGATGTTGACGGCTCGGGAGCGGTTGTCCCCGGAGCAGATCAGCGCCCGGCTTCGAATCGATTTCCCCGATGATGAGAACATGCGCATCAGCCCCGAGACGATCTATCAGTGCATCTATATCCAAGGCCGCGGCGGGCTGAAGGCCGAGCTCACCGCGGCCTTGCGAACCGGCAGGGCGGTGCGCCAACCAAACCGGCGGGCCGGGAACCGAAAGCCCAGGGTCCCGAAGGAGCTGCTGATTAGCGAACGCCCTGCAGAGGCCGATGACCGGGCGGTGCCCGGCCACTGGGAGGGCGATCTGATCATCGGGAACCCCGGCACGGGGGCAATCGGAACACTTGTCGAACGCTCCAGCCGCTTCGTGATGCTCCTGCACCTGCCCAACGGACATACCGGTGAGCAGGTGCTGGCCGCCATCCAGGAAACCCTGCCCACCCTTCCGGCCCATCTGCGCCGATCCCTGACCTGGGACCAGGGGGCAGAGATGGTCGGTATCCATGATCGTGTGAAGATTGCCACCGGAGCCCAGGTTTACTTCTGTGATCCGCACTCACCCTGGCAACGCGGCAGCAACGAGAACACCAACGGACTACTGCGTCAGTACTTTCCCAAAGGCATGGACCTCAGCAAAGTCACCCCCGAGGACCTCGAGTACGCCGCCGCCGGACTCAACGGCCGCCTACGCAAAACCCTCGGCTGGAAAACCCCCGCCCAAGCCCTCGAACAAATTCTGGAAGAATCAGCAGCATAGAACGTGTTGCAACCACCACTTGAATCCGCCGCCAGCGCCCGCTCACTTGTGGTCCCCCAAACAGCAACGCCCGCTCACCTTGAGTGAGCGGGCGTTGGTGAACAAGCGGCCAAAAGTGAGCGGGCGTTGGTGAACAAGCGGCCAAAAGAGAGCGCGCGTTGGACTAGACGGTGCGGACAACCTCGTCGTAGGAGAACTTGGGCTTGGCTTCGCCCCAGGCGTCCTCGGCGGGCTGGCCGATGTTGACCACCAGGAAGCTCTTCTGGTCGCCGGCCGGGAAGAAGGCCTCATCGATGGCACCGAAGTCGGCACCGGTCATCGGGCCGGCGGCGAAGCCGAGCGACCGGACGGCCAGGATGAAGTAGCCGGCCTGCAGGTGGGCGTTGTTATTGCCCGTGGCGGCGGCCACTTCCGGGTTGGCGTCGTACATGGCCTTCGGGGCGTTGTAGCCGGGGAGGAAGTTGTCCCACTGGCCGGCCCAGTCGGTGTCGTAGCTCAGAATGGCCACCAGCGGGGCAGACGCGGTCTTGGCGCGGTTGCCGGGCATCAGGGCGTCCACGAGCTTGGCGCGGGCTTCGTCGGAGCGGACGTAGGTGACGCGCAGGGGCTGCGAGTTGAAGGCGGTGGGGCCGAACTTGGTGAGTTCGTAGATGGCCTGGGCCTGTTCCTCGGTCACTTCTCCCGTGAAGGAGTTGGCGGTGCGGGCCTGGGCGAAAATGGCGTCGACGGCTGCAGAATCGATAACCGCTTCTTCGTGGGCAATAGTCATTGGCGTACCTTTCGCTGCGCCGCCCCGCGTGCCGGGGTGGCCTGTTCGCTTTCCATAGTTGCAACTTCAACTACCCCTGTCCTCTTCCCGTGACGGCCCGTGACGTTAGCCACAGCATTGGCGGCTGGGAATCAGGCCGCGCGGGGCGAAAAGCTTGGCGGTATTCTGGAGCCAGTTGATCTTCGCCCTCCGCGGCAACCCCCTTGAAAGGCCTCCGCCCATGAGCATGCTCGGAATCAAATGGAAGCTGCACGGCACCGGCAAGTCCATCAAGCCGGGCCACGTAGTGGCCCCCGATGAGCGGCTTGCCTGGCCGCTGACCATCGGCGTGGGCATGCAGCACGTGGTGGCCATGTTCGGCGCCACCTTCCTGGTGCCCATCATCACCGGGATGCCGCCTGCCACCACCCTGTTCTTCTCGGGCATCGGCACCCTGTTGTTCCTGATCATCACCAAGGGCCAGGTGCCCAGCTACCTGGGTTCAAGCTTCGCGTTCATCGCCCCCATCATGGCGTCCCAGCAGCAGTTCGGGGTCCCCGGAGCGCTGGGCGGCGTGGTGCTCGCCGGCGCGGCCCTGGCCCTGGTGGGCGCCATTGTGCAGAGGTTCGGCGCGGGCTGGATCAACCGGCTGATGCCGCCCATCGTCACCGGTGCGATCGTGGCCCTCATCGGTCTCAACCTCGCCCCCGCGGCCAAAAACAATTTCGACGCCGCCCCGGTCACGGCTGTGATCACGCTGGCCACCATCATCCTGGTCAGCGTCCTGTTCCGTGGCATCCTGGGCCGCCTCAGCATCCTGGTGGGCGTGGTGGTGGGCTACCTCGTGGCGATGCTCCGAGGCGAAGTCAGCTACGACAAGATGGACGCCGCCGCCTGGGTGGGCCTGCCCCAGTTCCAGGCCCCCGAATTCCACGTCGGCGTGCTGGGCCTGTTCGTTCCCGTGGTCCTGGTGCTCGTGGCCGAGAACATCGGCCACGTAAAGTCAGTGGCTGCCATGACGGGCAAGAATCTCGACGGCGTCTCCGGCCGCGCACTGATGGCCGACGGCGCCGCCACCGTCCTGGCGGGCTTCGGCGGCGG
>DATCVX010000384.1:0-3951 GCA_036566705.1 Arthrobacter sp.
CCGGCACTATCCCCGGAAGGAGGGTTATGGCAACGCCTGCAAAGGTTTCAGCAGTAGCTGAGATCACTAACGATTTCAAGGAATCGAACGCCGCTGTCCTGACCGAATACCGTGGGCTCACTGTTGCACAGCTCAAGCAGCTGCGTGTTTCTCTCGGCCAGGAGACCAAGTTCTCGGTCGTCAAGAACACCCTGACCGCCATTGCAGCCAAGGAAGCTGGTGTCGAAGCATTCGACGGCCAGCTCGCCGGCCCCACTGCAATCGCGTTCATCAAGGGTGACGCAGTTGCAGCGGCCAAGAGCCTGACGGATTTTGCCAAGACCAACAAGCAGCTGGTTATCAAGACCGGTTACTTCGAGGGCAAGGCACTGAACGCCAGCGAAGTTGCTGCCCTGGCAGCACTCGAGTCCCGCGAGCTGCAGCTCGCCAAGGTTGCAGGAATCCTCAAGGCTCCTGCTGCCGCCGCTGCACGCATCATTGACGCCCTGCGCCTCAAGCTTGAAGAAGAGAACGGTGCACCGGCAGCTGCCGAAGCACCCGCCGCTGAAGAAGCCCCGGCCGCAGAAGCAGCAGAGACCGAAGCTCCGGCCGAGGCCGCAGCCACCGAAGAGAACTAACTCTTCTTCAAACCAGACTCCGGTGTGAAGGCAACGGCCCAGGCCGCCAAGCACCACCTATAGGAAGGACGCCACACCATGGCGAAGCTCACCAACGAAGAGCTCATTGAAGCTTTCAAGGAA
The DNA here is from genome assembly GCA_036566705.1 of Arthrobacter sp. Classification (GTDB taxonomy): domain Bacteria; phylum Actinomycetota; class Actinomycetes; order Actinomycetales; family Micrococcaceae; genus Arthrobacter. The sequence goes on from DATCVX010000384.1 coordinate 741, forward strand.
CTGACCATCATCGAGCTCTCCGAGTTCGTCAAGCTCTTCGAAGAGACCTTCGAAGTTACCGCTGCTGCCGTTGCCGTTGCCGGCCCGGCCGCCGCTGCTGAAGAAGCCGAAGAGAAGACCGACTTCGACGTCGTCCTCGAATCTGCTGGCGAAAAGAAGATCGCAGTGATCAAGGAAGTTCGCGCAATCACTTCCCTGGGCCTGAAGGAAGCCAAGGACCTGGTTGACAGCGCTCCCAAGGCTGTCCTCGAAGGTGCAACCAAGGAAGCTGCCGAGAAGGCCAAGGAGCAGCTCGAGGCTGCCGGCGCCACCGTTACCCTCAAGTAACGCTCGCTTTCCAACAGGAAACCCCGTCCACTTCGGTGGGCGGGGTTTCCTGCTTTTAACCCAACGCGGGGTCACATAAGGCCGCTGAAGTGACCATTATCGGGCCGTAAGTGACCCCGCGTTGCTAGTTCGGCTCCGAGATGTCCGCGACCACGGCATCCAGCGCCGACGTGAGGGCATCCGCGTCCACAAAGGCGCTGTAGCCGTGCTGCCCGGCACCCATGGAGATCCGGCGGCCGGTAATGGTCCGGTCAGCGTAGACCGGCCACGCGGTTGTGCTGCCGAGCGGCGTGATGGTGCCGCGTTCATACCCCGTGGCGTCCAGCGCGACGTCGGCGGGCGGCAACGACAGCTTGTTGACCCCTACCAAACCCCTGAGCTTCGGCCAGGAGATCTGCCTGTCACCGGGGATCAGCGCGAACAGGAAGCTGCCGTCCTTGTGCTTAACCACCAGGGACTTCACGATGTCCGCCGGTGTGATGCCCAGGATGCCCGCCGCCTCCTCCAGGCTGCGGGCGGCCAGCCGTTCCACGATTTCGACGTCGAGGCCCCGTGCCGCGGCGTCGGCAAGGAACCGTGCCCTGCCGCCGCCGTCGGCCGCTTCCGCGGTGGGAGCCATCAGTCCCGGTAGAGCAAGAGCGCTTCGCCCTGCCCGCCGCCGCCGCACAGCGAGACCGCAGCCTTGCCGCTCCCGCGCCGCTTGAGTTCATGCGCGGCATGCAGGGCCAGCCGGGCTCCGGAAGCGCCAATGGGATGGCCCAGTGCGATGGCGCCGCCATGGATGTTGCATTTCTCCAGCGGGTAGTCCAGGTCCTTCAGTGACTGCACTGCGACGGAACCGAAGGCTTCGTTGATCTCGATGAAGTCCAGGTCGGCCGTGCTCCAGCCGGCCCGGTCAAGGGCGCTCTGGATCGCATGGGACGGCTGGGAGTGGAGGGAATTGTCCGGGCCGGCCACTTGTCCGGGCTTTCCGACGACGGCGAGGTACTCCAGGCCGTTGTCTTCCGCGAACTTCCGCGACGTGAGCACGAGTGCGGAGGCGCCGTCGGACAGGGGAGAGGAGTTGCCGGCGGTGATGGTGCCGTCCGTGACAAAGGCGGCTTTGAGGCCCGCCAGCGTTTCGATGGACGTGTTCGGCCGCACGCCTTCGTCGGTGGAGACAACAAGGGGCTCGCCCTTGCGCTGCTTGACGCTGATGGGTGCGATCTCGTCGTCGAACACGCCGTTCTTCGCGGCCAGCGCGGCACGCTGGTGCGACTGGGCAGCCACGTTGTCCTGGGATGTCCGGTCAATGCCGAGGGCAAGGTTCCGGGTCTCGGTGGAGAGCCCCATGGACTGGCCGTCGAAGGCGTCAGTGAGTCCGTCGTGCGCCGCGACATCGAGGGCCTGGATCGCGCCGTACGTCCAGCCCTGGCGGGAGCCGGGCAGCAGGTGCGGCGCGCGCGTCATCGATTCCTGTCCGCCGGCCACCACCACCGTGGCATCGCCGCTGCGGATGAGGCGCGCTGCATCTATGACGGCGGTCAGGCCGGACAGGCACACCTTGTTGATGGTGACCGTCGGGACATTCCAGCCGATGCCCGCCGCGATGGCGCTTTGCCGGGCCGGGTTCTGGCCCGCGCCGGCCTGCAGCACCTGTCCCATGATTACCGCGTCCACGCGGCCGGCGTCCACACCACTTGCCGCGATGGCGGACCTGATGGCGTGGGCACCGAGTTCGACGGCGGTGAAGCTCGCCAGCTGCCCGTTCAGCCGGCCCTGTGGGGTCCGCGCCGCTGCAAGGATGACAACGTCAGTGTTGTCTTTGGAGTTGCCCATTGTTATATCTCCCGATCTGAAACGATGTAGGCCAAGGCTACCGTGAGCTTCCTCACCTAATTATCCAAACGTCGGCCGGGGCAGGGCAATTCCATCTGGCCGCGGCAGGGGAGAACTACCCATGCCCGCGACGTGCATGACGGCGGCAGCCTCAGTAGGGTGGGCGGCGGACACTTTCGCACAGGGATGGTTCGTCCGCATTGGGACACGTATGGAAAACAGGGAGCAGCACCATGAAAAAGATCCTCGCCGCGGCGGCTTTCGCCAGCCTCGCCGGACTGACCGCGTGCTCCATTTCCACACCGGCGCCGGTCACCCCGACGCCGTCGGGAACTTCCACTTTGACCGCCGAGTCGGCCCAGGCGTCGCCGTCAGAATCCTCCGCGGCCGCTGCGGGCGGCGGAGCCAAGGCTGCCTGCGAGCTTTTCAATACGCTTTATGCGTCGTACAAGGCCGTCCAGAACAATGACCCCAACGCTTTCGAGGACATCTACCTGGAGTCGGAGAAAGCAAAGGGCACCATTTCAGGGAACCTCAGGAACCTTTTTGCCTCCCTTAGCCTTCTGGCCATCGACCATTCGGCGGCGGCCGAAAGAAACGGCGGGCCGGAGCAGGAGTCCAAGGACGCCGTCCGCGACGCCGTGTTCGCCAACGCCGGCACGTGCACCGCCGAGGGTGTCACGCTCCGGCTCTGAGGCGGTCCGGCGGAACAAAAAGATGGGTCTTGCAATAACGCACGATGTGGGGTAGACACGTAATCGGTTTTGCCGTATCGTAGATATTTGCGTCTTCCCTGTTTACCTTCAGCCTTCATATAGCGGTGGGCTTTGCCTGGCAGCTGACCATCAACGTGCCGTCAACAACGTCATTGTATGGGCAGCGCGGGCCCCGGGTCATATAGCGGAACCGGATTGGTAGCACTGCAGAGTCATTCTGCAGGGTGCACAGCGGGGGAGATCTGAAAACGCCTGAAGGTCTGTGGAAGGATCCCTCTTGGTCGCCTCGAGCACCTCTAATAACGAAACCGCTAACACCGCCGACAGCACTGATGGTGCCACTCGCCGGC
>DATCVX010000385.1:0-3359 GCA_036566705.1 Arthrobacter sp.
CGTGCCATCACCCGGTTCGCGAAGAGCCAGGACATCGTCTAGGCCGCAAGCTAAAGCCGGGCTGCAGTCAGTCCGGCCGGCCGCCGTCGGAAGCATCCTCCCGGGACGCTTTGGCGGCGGCTTTCTGCACCACGGCCTCCAGCTCATCGGAGCTGAGCAGCTCCCGGTGCAGGTGCTTGGTGCGGTAACCGGCCCGGCCCACCATGTGCGCGGACACGGGCACGGTGAGCAGCTGGAAGATCCAGGCGACCAGCAGCACCGGCCAGACCCACCATGTCCGCATCTGCAGGCCGATGGACGCCAGCAGCAGGAACAGTCCCAGGACCTGGGGCTTGGTGGCGGCGTGCATCCTGCTGAGGAGGTCCGGGAAGCGCAGCAGGCCCACGGCGGCGGCGAGCGACATCAGGGCGCCCACGACCATAAAGACGGCGGAAACGGCGTCGATGATGGTGTCCACGACTGATAGCTCAGGACTCATGGGGCTGCTCCCGCCGGTCGGCCACAAAGCGCGCCACGGTCACCGAACCGATAAAGCCGATGATGGACAGCGCCACCAGCAGCATGAGGTTGTTCAGGTGCCTGTTCACGGCCATGTCGATGCACAGGGCCGCGCCGAGGATGGCGAGCAGGACGTCCGAGGCCAGCACACGGTCCAGCAGCGACGGACCCCGGGCGATCCTGATGATGGCTCCCGCGGCGGCGAGCGAAAGAATGACTGCCGTGACAGCCAGGACAATCTGCATCATGCCGCGGCCTCCTGCCTGATTGCGTCCAGTTCCTGCCGGGTGCCCATGATGCGGATCAGCCCGGCTTCGATGTCCCTGACTTCCCGGCGGAGTTTCTCCACGTCGTCGGGGGTGCTGACGTTGAGGCCATGGAGGTAGAGGGTGGACGTTGAGCGGTCCACCTCCACCACCAGGGATCCGGGGATCAGGGAGATGACGTGCCCGGTAGCGGTCACCATCAGGTCCTCGTGGCTCCGCAACGGAACGGCGACGACGGCGTTGGTCACCGCGGGTCCGCGGACCACCGCCAGGTACATGACCTGGAAGCTCGCCGCCACTACCTTGATCAGGAATCCCAGTGCGAAGGGCACGGCGTGGAGGATGTTGAAGCGGCCGCTGAGGTCCACGGGCGGAAGGTAGAACATCCGGGCCACGGCTACGGCCAGGATGGCGCCGAACAGGAGGTTGCCCGGGCTGAAGTCCTGCCACAGGGCACCCCAGACGATGACCAGCCAGACCAGGAGGGGCAGCTCCTGGCGGAGGGAGATGCGCCGGCGGCTCATTTGCCTCCTCCGGACGTCAGGATCAGGGGCACGGCCGTTTCTTCGCCGAGGACCGCCTGGATGTAGGAGGACCGGTCCAGCATGTCCCGGGCGGCCTGGTCCGACACCTTGAACAGCGGGCCGGCGAAGACCGTGAGAGACACGCCCAGCAGGACCAGGCCGAGGGTGGAGCCCACCATGGTCCGCGGCAGCAGCGTGACGTTGTTGCGGCCGCCGCGGCGGCCGGTGTCGGAGGTCTCGCGCGGGGCGAGGAGCACGGGGTCGGGATGTTCTGCGTCGGACGGTTTGCGCCAGAACGCGCGGTTCCAGACCCGGGCGACAGCCAGCAGGGTGAGCAGGCTGGTGAGCACACCGCCGATCACCAGAGCGTAGGCCAGTGGCGTGCCGAGCTCGATTCCGGCCTGCATGAGGCCCACTTTCCCGAGGAACCCGGAGAACGGCGGGATTCCCGCCAGGTTCATGGCCGGGATGAAGAACAGCAGCGCCAGCAGTGGCGAGAGTTTGGCCAGGCCGGCCAGCCGGTCCACGGATGAGCTGCCGCCGCGGCGTTCGATGAGCCCGGTAACCAGGAAGAGGCTGGTCTGGATGGTGATGTGGTGGGCCACGTAGAACACGGCCGCGCCCAGTCCGGCCACCGAGGACATGGCCAGGCCGAACACCATGTAGCCGATGTGGCTCACAAGGGTGAAGGAGAGGAGACGTTTGATGTCGTTCTGGGCCAAGGCACCGAGGATTCCCACCACCATGGTGAGCAGCGCCGCCACCATTAGCGGCGTGTTGAGGGAGTCACCGGGGAACAGGAGCGTCTCGGTGCGGACCATAGCGTAGACGCCCACTTTGGTGAGCAGGCCGGCGAAGACGGCCGTGACCGGCGCGGGTGCTGTGGGGTAGGAGTCAGGGAGCCAGAAGGACAGCGGGAACACGGCGGCCTTGATGCCGAACGCCACCAGCAGCATTACATGCAGGAGGGTCTTGGTGCCGGGGTCCAGGTCCGCGAGCTTGATGGCCAGGTCTGCCATGTTCACCGTCCCGGTGGCGCCGTAGACCATGGCGATCGAGATGAGGAACAGCACCGAGGAGACAACGGACACCACCACGTAGGTGACGCCCGCGCGGATCCGGGGTCCGGTGCCGCCCAGCGTCATCAGGACGTAGCTTGCCGTCAGCAGGATCTCGAAGCCCACATACAGGTTGAAGAGGTCCCCGGAGAGGAAGGCGTTGGACACTCCCGCAACCAGGATCAGGTACGTCGGGTGGAAGATCGATACCGGGGCGTCATGGTCGCCGTCGGCCATGCCCTGCCCGGTGGCGTACACCAGCACTGCGAGGCTGACCGCGGAGGACACCACCAGCATCAGGGAGGAGAACTGGTCCACCACCATCACGATTCCCCAGGGCGGCAGCCAGCCGCCGATGTTCACCGCGGCGGTCCCGCCCTCCCAGACGGACGCCAGGAGCAGGCATTCGAGCGCCAGGGTGAGGGAGAGCAGCGCGATGCTGACCGTGCGCTGCGCCCGCGAGTGCCGGATCAGCACAAAGGTCAGGGCGGCGCCCAGGATGGGAAGTATGACGGCGAGCGGGGCAAAGCTTGCGATGTTCACTTCACACCTCCTTCCGGGCCTGGGGTGACGTTCTGTGAGCCGGGCTGCTCTTCGGCGGCGGCGTCGACGGCGGCGATCTTCGTGTCGCCGGCCTGGACGGTTCCCCCGGCGGTTTCCTCGCCGTCTCCGGCCGGGGTGCGGTCAGGCGCCGGGCCGTGGTCGGACACGGAGCGCCCGTCGCTGCCGAGCATGGTCAGCGGAAACTCGGAGGTCTCCATGGGAATTTCGGCGTCGTCCTCGGCGTCGAAGCTGGGCGTCTCGGCGACGCGGAGGTCTTCGAGGTCGTCCTGGATCTCGTCCTGTCTGGCCAGGACCCAGGTTCGGTAGATGATGCCGAGCATAAAGGCCGTCACCGCGAAGGAGATGACGATCGAGGTGAGGATCAGGGCCTGCGGAAGCGGGTCGTTATAGTCCTGGGCGGGTGTGTCCTTGGCGTAGAACGGCGCCAGCCCGGCGTAGCCGCCCGTGGC
>DATCVX010000386.1:0-2272 GCA_036566705.1 Arthrobacter sp.
TCGTAGCCGTACAGCAGTCCCGGAACACGGGAAATCCACTTGAATCCCGTCAGCGTTTCCTCGTGCGCGTACCCGGCCGCGGCGGCGATGCGGGACAACAGGCGTGAGGAAACGACCGAATTGGCGAGGACGCCGTCGGGCTTTTCCTCACCGCCGGCCGCAAGCCGGGCCACAATGTGTGCGCCCAGGAGCGCCCCCACCTCATCACCGCGGAGCATACGCCATGCGTCCGTGTACGGATCCTTGGCAGCCACCGCCGCGCGGTCGGCATCGGGATCGTTGGCCAGGACAATATCGGCATCCACCCGGACCGCCGTTTCGAGCGCCAGGTCCAGGGCGCCGGGCTCCTCCGGGTTCGGGAAACTCACCGTGGGGAACTCGGGGTCGGGCACAGCCTGTTCGGCCACGAGGGTGACGTCGGAGAAGCCCGCCTCGTTCAGGACGGCCACGGCCGTTTCGCCGCCGACCCCGTGCATCGGCGTCAGGACAATCCGCAGGTCACGGGACGGAAAGAGTGCGGGATCGGCGAGTGCCGCCGTGGCTCGCTGATAGTCAGCGGCAATGGACGGATCCAGCACGGTCCAGCCGTCCGCGGCCAGTGCGATGGAGTCCAACGGTCCGACGGCGTCGATCCGCGCCGCGATTCCGGCGTCGTATGGTGCCACAATCTGGGCACCCCGCCCGCTTTCCTCCACGGCGTGGCGGCCGAGGTAGACCTTGTAGCCGTTGTCCTGGGGCGGGTTGTGGCTGGCGGTGACCATCACGCCGCCGTCGCAGCCCAGTGCCCGCACGGCATACGCCAGCAGCGGCGTCGGCAGTGCGGAGGGCATCAGGAAGGTCTCAAAGCCGGCGGCGGTGAAGATCGCCGCGGTTTCCTCGGCGAAAATATCGGAGTTGTGCCGGGCGTCGTAGCCGACGACGGCGCGCGGCCGGGTTCCCGGTGAAACCTCGCCGACCGCGTTGCTGAGGAAGGCCGCCAGGCCTGCCGCGGCACGGCGGACCACCACGCGGTTCATCCGGTTTGGTCCCGGGCCGAGTGCCGCGCGCAGTCCCGCGGTGCCGAACTGCAGGGTGCCGTTGAAGCTGTCAGCGAGTTCCTGCCGTGCAGCGCCGACTCCGCTTTCCGCCTGCCGGACCAGTTCAGACAGGGCTGCGGAAGTCGCGGAATCCGGATCCTGGGCCGCCCAGTCGCGGGCTTGGCTGAAGAGGATGGACTCGGCATCGGTGGACGTCATGGGCATAACGCTATCGTCATTGCTCCCCGAAGCCTTCCCGAACACTCGCTTTGTCCTCAGGGACGGCCCCGGAAAACCACGGAAATCCTTGAAGTAAATTTTCTGGACAAGTACTGTCTCGAATATGAAGATGGGGCAGGGCGTGGAGTGGGCGTTGCACAGCTGCGTCAACATGTCCTGGACCCCGGTGGAGGAGGCCGTCAGCAGTGCGCGCCTGGCTGAGTTCTACAAACTGCCGGCCGCCTACCTTAACAAGCAGCTCCAGGCACTGGTCCGCGCCGGCATCCTGACGTCCGTGTCCGGTCCGAGGGGCGGCTTCCGGCTCGCACGCCGATCAGACCGGATCTCCGTCCTTGACGTATACCTCGCCATCGAGGGCCACTCGGACGCTTTCAGGTGCGAGGGCATCCTGAAGGACGCGCCCGGTGGCGACATGGACGCAGACTACGGGCGAAGCTGCCTGATTTCGCAGACCATGCGGCACGCAGAGGTCACGTGGCGTACCGAGCTTTCCCGGCAAACCATTGCCGGGATCGCAGAATCCATCGAACGGCAATTCCCTGAGGCCCGCGAGGACACGGTCAGCCGGCTGATGGGGACCCGGACCTGACCGGCCGGCTGCTTAAAGCCTGGCGATGATTTCCGCGAGGAGTTTGGAGATATGAGGACCGGCGGCCTGACCGGACTCGAGGACTTCCTGGTGGCTCAGCGGGGCGGGGCTGATGCCGGCCGCGAGGTTTGTGACCAGCGAGATGCCGAATACTTCCATGCCCGCGTGGCGGCCGGCGATGGCCTCCAGCGCGGTGGACATTCCCACCAGGTCCGCGCCGATCCGTTTGGCGTACTGCACCTCGGCCGGGGTTTCGTAATGCGGTCCGGTGAACTGCGCGTAGACGCCCTCATCGAGTGAGGAATCGACTTCACGTGCCAGTCCGCGGATGCGGGATGAGTAAAGATCTGTCAGGTCAACAAACGTAGCGCCCTCCAGCGGAGAGGCGGCGGTGAGGTTTATGTGATCTTTGATGAGCACGGGAGTG
>DATCVX010000387.1:0-2507 GCA_036566705.1 Arthrobacter sp.
AACAGGCCGGGCATCTGCAGTGACGTGCCGAGCCACTGCTGCAGGTACGGTGCCGTGCCGCCAAATACTGCCACGCAGATGGAGTACGGAACGCCCACGCCCACGGTCCGGATGCTGGTGGGGAACAGTTCGGCGTAAACAGCCGGAACGATGGCGGCGCTCGCGGCAATGAAGATGAGCATCACGGACATGCTGACGGCCAGCTGCCACGCCGAGTCCTTCAACAGCCAGGTCATGGGGAAGTGCATCACGGCGGAACCGATGGCTCCGGACCAGAGCACCTTCTTGCGGCCGATCCGGTCCGAGAGCTTGCCCCAGAACGGCAGCGCGGCGATGAACACGATGTTCCCGATAACGCCTGCCCACAGCGCTTCGCCGCGGTCGATTTTCAGGGCGGTGGTGGCGTAACTGGGGGCCACCACTCCCCAGATGTAGTAGATCACCGTGAGCCCGACGGTCAGGCCGATGACCTGGAGGGCCTGCTTGCGGTGCCTGACAATCTGCGGCCAGATCGGGGCGCGCTTCTCGGCTGCGGCCTCGCCCTCGAAAGCTTCCGTCTCGTGCAGCCGGGACCGCATGATCAGGGCGTACAGCCCCAGGGCCGCGCCGATCAGGAACGGAATGCGCCAGCCCCAGGCGTTCATCACTTCGGTGCTGAGCACCATGTTCAGGACAGCCCCGAGCAGCGTGCCAAAGAGGATTCCCACCGTGCCGGAGGTGTAGATCAGAGTGGCCCAGAAGCCGCGTTTGTCCTTCGGCGCCATCTCGGACAGATAAGTCTGCGACGACGGCAGCTCCCCGCCGTGGGCCAGGCCCTGGACCAGCCGTGCCACGAGCAGCATGAGGGAGGCCCAGGCGCCGACGCTCGCGAAAGTGGGTGCGATGCCGATCATGAGGCTGCCCAGGGACGCCAGCCCCACGGCCAGCGTCATGGACGTCTTCCGGCCCACGCGGTCGCCGATCCAGCCGAACAGGAAGCCGCCGAACGGGCGGGCGACGAAGCCGACGGCGAAGATCGCCAGGGTGGACAGGACGGCCGACGCCGGATCCGCCTTGCTGAAGAGCTGGCTGGCGATGAAGGGCGTGAACGTCGCGTAGATGGCCCAGTCGTACCATTCCACGGCGTTGCCGATTCCGGTGCCGACAATGGTTTTCCGCATGGACCTTGCGTCTGTGCGGTGGAGGTTAGCTGTGGTGGTCATGATTCTCTTCCTGGAAGGGGCGGGTCAGGAGATGGGGTTTGGGGGAGCGGCAATCAGGAGACGGCCGACGCCGGTGCTGCCGCCAGCGCCGCGATGCGGGCGAGGGCGAGTTCCGCGTAGAGGGCGGCCCCGTCAGCCAGGACGCCGTCGTCGAACGATGCGTACGGGGAGTGGTTGAACGGTGACGTGGCGTGGTCGGTGCCGCGGGCGACGGCGCTCAGCCCGACGAACGTGCCCGGGACCTCCGCCAGGACCCGGGAGAAGTCCTCCGAGCCGCTCAGCGGTGTGGCCCAGCGGGAGAGCCGGGATTCGCCGAAGAGGCCGGCGATGACGTTTTCGGCGGTGTGCGTCTCGTCCTCGTCGGTGATGGTCAGCGGGTACTCCTCGAGGTACTCGACGTCGACCTCCAGCCCGTGCGCCGAGGCGATGCCGCGCAGCAGTTGGGGGATGGCGGCCATCATTTTCTGCCGGGACGCTTCGGAGAACGTGCGGATGGTGGCTTCGATCCGGGCCGTTTCCGGGATGACGTTGCGCTTGGTGCCGGCCTGGAGGACACCGACGGAGAGGACCACGGGATCGAACATGTTGAACTGGCGCGTGACCATTACCTGCAGGGCGGTGACCATCTCGGCGGCGGCGGTTACCGGGTCCTTGGCCGAATGCGGGGCCGAGCCGTGGCCGCCGGCGCCCAGGACGGTGACCACAAGTCCGTCGGATGAACTGAGCATCACGCCGGGTTTGGTGCAGAACGTGCCGTGCGGTTCGAGCGCGGAAAACACGTGCATCCCGTAGGCGGCGTCCACACGGCGGCCCGGGGCATCCAGCACGCCTTCGCGGATCATGTAGCTGGCGCCATCGAAACCCTCTTCGCCGGGCTGGAACATCAGGACAACGTCCCCGGCCAGCTGGTGCCGGCGTTCGGCCAGCAGGGTGGCAGCGCCGGTGAGCATGGCGGTGTGGAGGTCGTGGCCGCAGGCGTGCATGGCGCCGTCGATCCTCGACGTGTACTCGACACCGGTCTTCTCCTGCACCGGAAGGCCGTCCATGTCGGCGCGGAGCAGGACGGCGGGCCTGTCTGCCGAAGAGGGGGTTCCCGAGCCGCGCAGCACCGCAGTGACCGACGTCGTCTCCTTGCCCAGGGTGATTTCATACGGCAGGCCCTCGAGTGCCTTCAGTACCTTTTCCTGGGTCCGCGGCAGCTGCAGTCCGATTTCGGGTTCCCGGTGCAGGTCGTGGCGGAACCGGGCAAGGTCTTCCTGCATCTGGCGGGCGTCTGCGGCAATCGGCACGTGTTCTCCTCGTTGG
>DATCVX010000388.1:0-1900 GCA_036566705.1 Arthrobacter sp.
CCGCCGCTGCATGGCAGGGTCGGCCGCCACGATGTCGTTCGCGTCAGAGGTCACCGCTCCGCCGGCGACGGCGGCCAGGACGGCGGCGCCGCGCGCCCGGGCATGCGCCTCGCTCTCCAGCACCACAATGCCGGCGCCCTCGGCGAGCACAAAACCGTCCCGGCCGCCGTCGAACGGGCGCGATGCGCGCTGGGGTTCGCCGTTGCGCGTGGAGAGGGCCCGGATCTGGGAGAACCCGGTGATCACGAGGTCGTTCACCGAGGCGTCCACACCGCCGGCAATCACGACGTCGGCCGCACCGGACAGGATCATTTCGGCACCCTGCACGATTGCTTCGGCGCCGGACGCGCAGGCGCTGACAGGGGTCCGGGCCCCGCCGCGGGCACCCAGGTCGATGGACACCCAGGCTGCAGGCCCGTTGACCATCAGCCGGGTAAGCGTGTGCGGCGACACCCGGCGCGGGCCGCCGCTGGCCAGTGCCCTGTCCTGCTCAATCGTGGAACCGAGGCCACCGTAGGCGGAGCCGATCACCACGGCAAACCGCTCGGGGTCGACGTCGGGCGCCCCCGCCTGCTGCCAGGCTTCACGGGCAGCCACCAGGGCAAGCTGTCCGCACCGGTCCATCCGCTTCAGCTCGCGGGTGGTGAGGTGCTCCGTGAGGTCGGCCTTCACCTGCCCGGCGATCCGCACGGGCAACTGCTCGGCCCAGTCGTCCTCCAGCGGGGCGATCCCGGAGCGGCCGGCCAGCAGCGCTTCCCAGGTCTGCCCCACGTTGGATCCGAGGGGGTTGATGGTGCCGGCGCCCGTGATGAGCGCTCGTGGTTGATGTGCAGACATTTGACGCTACTTTGCGGGGTTGTGCGTGCCGATGGGCACAAGGGTCAGATCGGGGTGGTTCTTCTCAATCCGGCGCAGCGCCCAGACGTCGTTGAACAGGGCGAGGTATTCGCCGTCGGACCGCAAAAGCACCTCGGCGCCCGGCACGTTGGCCAGCGCGGGCATGGCGTCCGCCGTCGAAATCCTGGCCATGGAGTACGGCAGGCGTTCCAGCCGCATGGGGGCGTTGAAGTCGTGCGCCATGCGGTCCTCCACCACCTCGAACTGCATGGGGCCGACGGCGGCAAGCACCGGCGCCTGGTCGCCGCGGACGTCGGAGCGGAGCACCTGGATGACGCCCTCGTGCTCGAGCTGCTCGATGCCGCGGCGGAACTGCTTGAACTTGCTGGGGTCCTTGGACCGGGCCACCTGGAAGTGTTCCGGGGCGAACAGCGGGATGGCAGGGTACTCCACCGCGTTCTCGAGGAACAGACTGTCGCCAACGCGGAGCGATGAGGCGTTGACCAGGCCCACGACGTCCCCGGGGTAGGCCTCGTCGATGACCTCGCGTTCGCGGCCGAACACCTGCTGGGCGTACTTGGTGGCGAATGACTTCCCGGTCCGGGTCTGGGTGACAACCATGCCGCGCTCGAAGACACCGGAGCAGACGCGGATGAAGGCGACGTGGTCGCGGTGGGCCTTGTTCATGCCTGCCTGGACCTTAAAGACGAAGCCGGAGAACGGCGATTCGACGGCGCGCGGGCTGCCGTCCACGTCCGGGCGGGGCGCCGCGGGCGGGGCGAAGTCCACCAGCGCGTCCAGCAGTTCCTTGACGCCGAAGTTCAGTGCGGCGGAGCTGAACAGGATGGGGGTGGCGGTGCCTGCGTGGAAGGCGTCGACGTCGAACTCGAGGTTGGAGTCGATCACCAGTCCGGCTTCGTCGACGGCGTCGGTCCAGTTGCTGCCCTGGGTTTCGGCGGCCTGTTCCGGCGTGAAGTATTCGGTCAGGGCGATGTTGGCGCCGGAGTTGTTGCGCTGGAAGCGGGCGAAACGGTCCTGGCGGAGGTCCCAGACACCGCGGAAA
>DATCVX010000389.1:0-1933 GCA_036566705.1 Arthrobacter sp.
ATGCAGCCGCAGCAGGGTGCTGGCCATGGCCATGCCCTGGGAATAGCCCAGCAGGCTCACGCTGCTGTGCTGGCCCCTGACCGAATTGATCCAGTCATGGACCGTGTTGGTGGTGCTGATGACGTCGGCAAAGTCGTTGGCGAGGAAGTAGTCCAGGAGGAACCAGCCATAGTGGTCGCCGATGACCATGGGCGCCCGCAACGCCGCGCAGGTGAAGTCCGGCGGCAGATAGTCGAACAGCCGCACCATCCTGGACTCGTCGGTGCCGTACCCGTGCATCATCACCAGCAAAGGCGTGCCAGCCCGCTCCTCCTCGGGCTTCGACCACACAACTGTTTCCATCAGATCAGCCTAACCAGCAGGCGGGGCGCAGTGGCACCGTGGCGCATGGTTACGATTGCGACGCACCTTCGCCCGGTCGTTGAATCGGCCATGACGGCGCTGTAGCCTGACGCTAGACAGACAGCATGCTTAGCAAACGCATGGCACTACCGCGCAAAGTCCTGCAGTTCCAGAAGTACCGCCCACCAATCCGCGGACAACAAGGAGCAAGTCATGAGAATCGGTTCCTCCATCTTCCTTATCGCCATCGGCGCCATCCTCGCCTGGGCAGTCGCCCCGGGGCTAATTCCCTTCGTGGACCAGGTCCTGATCGGGTACATCCTGATGGCCGTGGGCGTGATTGGACTCATCGCTTCACTGATCCTGGCCTCGCCGGGGCGCAGCCGGCGGGTCAGTGAAACCCGTTCAGTGGTTGACCCCAACACCGGGGAGCGCATCACCCGCAACGAAAGCCGCGACGGCGGCCTGTAAGCGCAGAACGGAAAGCGCCCATGAACCCGATAAGCCGGGCCGGACCACCACGGTCCGGCCCGGCTTTTTCGTTCCCGCCCTGGTTCCGGCAGCCCCCATCATGAAGGGAACCGCTAACTTTGTTTCGTTTGGGTTTCCATTGACAAACCAACAGAAACAAAGATAAAGTCAAGTAATTCCACATCATGTGATGCCAGTCACTCAAGTAACCGCACGACTTTACGCAACGGAGGGTATGTGTTCGCCGAGGAGCGCCAGCAGAAGATTGCCGAGCTTGTTGCCGGCAGTGGCCGGGTCAGCGTGACCCTGCTGGCTGAGCGCTTCCGCATCACCACCGAAACCGTCCGCCGCGACCTCGCCACCCTGGAAACCGCCGGAACCGTCCGCAGGGTCCACGGCGGGGCCGTCGCCGCGGACCGGTTCAGCACCACCGAGGAAAGCATCAACGAACGGGCCATCCAGCGCCCCGACCAAAAAAGGCGTATCGCCGAAGCCGCCATGGCCCTGATCCCGCAGGCGGCCTCCGGAAGCATCCTGATCGACGGCGGCACCACCACCGAAGTCCTGGCCGACCTTCTCTCCCGGCGCACCGCCGTCGAGCCTTCCGGCACTGAACCCGGCGCCGAACTCGTGGTGATCACCCACGCCGTACCCATCGCCGCCCGGCTCTCCAGCACTCCCGGAATTGCCCTCCAGATCCTGGGCGGCCGGGTCCGCGGCCTCACCCAGGCTGCAGTGGGGCAGGCAACGGTGGACGCCGCACACCGGCTCCGTCCGGACGTCGCGTTCATCGGCACCAACGGCATCCACGCCAGCTTTGGCCTCAGCACCCCCGATCCTGAAGAAGCCGCCGTCAAGGCAGCCTTCGTCCATTCGGCCCGCCGCATCGTGGTGCTGGCCGATTCCTCCAAGCTGGACGCAGAAACCCTGGTCCAGTTCGCCTCACTGAAAGATCTGGACACCTTGATTACAGACAGCGAGCCCAGCCCGGAACTGGCAGCAGCCCTGACAGAGGCTGGCGTTGACGTGGTGATCGCATGATCGTCACCTTCACGGCCAACCCCAGCCTTGACCGCACGGTTGCCCTGCCCGGACCCCTGGAACGCGGCGAGGTCCAGCG
>DATCVX010000390.1:0-7990 GCA_036566705.1 Arthrobacter sp.
GGTCCGGTAGTAACGCACGACGGCGGGCTGCGGGCACCTACAGGCGCGGACGTCGCCGACGCGGGGACGCGGGGCGGGGCGCGGGTCCCCAACTGTAAATTTCGCGCCAGTTTCGCAAGCCCCATCAGCCAGGGCCAGAACTGTACGTTCGCGCCAAAAGGATCAGAAAAGTTTGCGGCAGCTGTTGCCAAAATCACATTCAATGCGCTTAGATTGATCCTACCTAAATAATCAAAGCGCTTAGATAACTCCTGGCGGGATGGCTCTACCACTCCTGCCCCCTCCGCGCCGTGCCACCTGCCGGCCCGCGGAACCACGAAAGGAACAATGATGATCCATCCGAATGCCAAGAAGGCAGCCGCCGTCGGCCTCGCAGCCGCACTGTTACTCACAGCCTGCGGGCGGGACTCCTCCGGAACCACCGACGCGGCTCCGGCAAAAGACATCGCCTCCGGGCCAGCGTCGGGCACCATCACCCTGTGGGCGCAGGGCGCCGAAGGCGAAGCGCTTCCCGCGCTGCTGAAGGAATTCGAAGCCGAGAACCCCGGCGTCAAAGTCAACGTCACGGCCATCCCCTGGGACGCCGCCCTGAGCAAGTACCAGACCGCCATCGCCGGCGGCACTACCCCGGATGTGGCCCAGATGGGCACCACCTGGATGGGCGACTTCGCCGACTCCTTCGATGCCACACCGAAGGAAATCCAGTCGGGAGACTTCTTCCCCGGATCGGTGAAGTCCACCGAGGTAGAAGGAACCACCTACGGCGTGCCCTGGTATGTCGACACCCGCGTGGTCTACTACCGCAGCGACCTGGCGGAGAAGGCCGGCATCACCAAGGCACCCGAAACCTGGGACGACTTCAAAGCCCTGGCCAAGGGTCTCCAGGAGAAGGCCGGGGCAAAATACGGTGTCCAGCTGCCCGCCGGCGTCGCCGGCTCCTACCTGGACACCCTCCCCTTCCAGTGGTCGAACGGCGCGAAGCTGATGAACGACGACGGCACCAAGTGGACCCTCGACACCCCGGAAGCGGTAGAGGCGCTGAAGTACTACTCCAGTTTCTTCGCTGACGGGCTCGCATCCAAGGCCGTGTCCACCGGCACCACTGCCGAGGCATCCTTCGTGGACGGTTCCGCTCCGATGATGATCAGCGGCCCGTGGCACGTCGGCCTGCTGAACAAAGCCGGCGGCGAGGGCTTCGAGGGCAAGTACAAGGTTGCCCCGATGCCCAAGGAGAAGACCTCAACGTCCTTCGTCGGCGGGTCGAACATGGTGGTCTTCAAGAAGTCCGAGAACCGTGATTCGTCGTGGAAGCTCCTCCAATGGCTGTCCAAGCCGGAGGTCCAGCTCAAGTGGTACGAGGCCACGGGTGACCTGCCGTCCCAGCAGAGCGCCTGGAAGGACCCGTCGCTTGCGTCAGACAGCAAGCTCTCTGTCTTCGGAGACCAGCTCAAGTCCACCAACAACCCGCCGGCCGTTACCACCTGGACCCAGGTTGCCGCAGCCGCGGACAGCGAAATCGAGCAGATCGTCAAGGCCGGCAAGGATCCCGCCGAGGCGCTGAAGTCGCTGCAGCAGACCGCAGATTCGATCGGCACCGGGAAGTAACAGTGGCCGCCACCACCAACACGATGCCTGCCGGCACTTCACGGGGTGCCGGCAGGCCTCCGGCCAGGCCCGGAGGCTCGCGCCGCCGGCGCAACGCCATCACTGCGTGGCTGTTCGCAACGCCGTTCGTCCTCATCTTCGGCGTGTTTATGCTGGGCCCGCTGGTGTCATCGTTCCTGATGTCCTTCACGGATTTCAGCAGCCGCGACATCAACAACCCGCTGGCCGTGGGATTCGTCGGGCTTGACCAGTACATTGCCCTGTTCAAGAATCCGCAGTTCCTGCATTCCATCCTGAACACGGCCTACTTCGTGCTGGCCGGCATCCCTCTTACCATGGTCCTGGCCCTCGCCCTCGCGGTGGCCCTGAACAACGGCATCACCCGCTTCCGCACGGCCTTCCGCGTTGGCTTTTACACCCCCGTGGTCACCAGCATCATCGCCGTGGCCGTGGTGTGGAGGTTCATCCTCCAGCCCGACGGCCTGCTGAACATCATCCTCGGCTGGGTGGGCATCGCGGGACCGGACTGGCTCAACAGCACCGCCTGGTCCATGCCGTCGCTGATCCTGATGGCCGTGTGGCGCAACCTGGGCACGCTGATGATCATCTTCCTGGCCGGCCTGCAGGGCGTCCCGTCGGACATCCTGGAAGCGGCCGAGGTTGATGGTGCGAGCGCCTGGCAGCGTTTCATGAAGATCACGCTCCCGATGCTGCGACCCACCCTCCTCCTGGGCACGGTCCTGCTGTCCGTAGGTTTCCTCCAGGTCTTCGAGGAACCCTTCGTGATGACCAAGGGCGGCCCGCTGGACTCCACCCTGTCGGTCAGCTACTTCACCTTCAACCAGTTCGGGTTCGGCAAATACGGGCTCGCGTCGGCCGCCAGCTATGTGCTTTTCATAGCCATCGCGCTGTTGAGCCTCATCCAATTCCGTGCCCTGCGATCCAAGGACTGAGGCCCACATGACGATCCCGGAAACCGCACCCACCCCCACGGAAAAGGTGCTGACAGAACGCAAAAAGGCAGAACGGACGACGGCGGGAGGCACCCGGGTGCCGGCATCACCGCCCGTCCCGGCCCGCCGCCGTCGTACCCGCCGGTTGCCCGCCCGCCGGGCACTGATCTACGGCGTGCTCATCGTCGCCGTCACCGCGACCCTCCTGCCCTTTGTCTGGATGCTGCTCGGCGCGTTCAAGACCCAGGGTGAGCTGCTCCGCCGGCCCATCACCTGGTGGCCCGAACAGCCCACGCTGGAGAACTTCGTGGTCTGGTTCACCGAACTGAACATCGGCACGTTCTACCTGAACAGCGTGGTGGTGGCCGTCTTCACGGTGCTCGGCAACCTGCTGTTCTGTTCGATGGTGGGCTATGCCCTGGCCAAGATGGATTTCCCGGGCAAGCGCTTCCTGTTCCTCCTGGTGATGGTCATGCTGATGGTCCCGGGCGTGGTGACGTTTGTGCCGCTGTTCGTCCTGATCAGCAAACTGGGAATGGTCAGCACCTACCCGGCCCTGATCCTGCCGTTCCTCGCGGCGCCAATGGGGGTGTTCCTGATGCGCCAATTCATCGCCGGCATTCCGGACTCCCTCATCGAGGCCGCCCGGATCGACGGCGCCGGCGAGCTGCGGACCTTCCTGCGGATTGTGATGCCGCTGTGCGGACCGCCGCTGGCCACCCTCGGCATCCTGACGTTCCTTGGGTCCTGGAACAACTTCCTGTGGCCGCTGGTGGTGGCACAGACCGAGGAAATGTACACCCTGCCGGTTGCCCTGTCCCTCTACTCCACGGGCCAGAACGCCACGGACTACGGCCTGCTTCTGGCCGGTTCGGTGCTGGTGATCGCGCCGATCCTTCTGCTCTTCGTGGCGCTCCAGCGCTACTTCATCCAGGGCGTCGCGGCCACCGGCATCAAGTAGCCGCGGCCGCTCCCCTTCTCCCCAAGAGAGCCCCCATGACACACGCCCAGAATCACGCACGCCCCGGGACGTCCGTCGCTGACGGAAAAGCGTTCCGGGACCTCAACGGCAACGGGATCATGGATCCCTTCGAAGACCCGGACCTCAGCCCGCACGAACGCGCGGCCGACCTGGTGGCCCGCCTCAGCCTTGAGGAAAAAGCCGGCCTGATGTTCCACACGGTCATCGAAACCGGCCCGGACGGCACCCTCCTCGAAACACCAGGCAACATCAGCAAGTCGCCCACCAGCACGGTGATCCTCGCCAAGTTCATGAACCATTTCAACGTCCATGCGCTCGGCACCGCCCGGGAGGCCGCCCGCTGGAGCAACGCCCTGCAGGAGCTTGCGGCACAGACCCCGCACGGGATTCCCGTGACCATCTCCACGGACCCGCGCCATGCGTTCATCGAAAACTCCGGAGTCTCGTTCACGGCCGCCCACTTTTCGCAGTGGCCCGAGCCGATCGGCCTCGCGGCGGTGGGCAGCGGCGAACTGGTCCGCCGCTTCGCCGAGATCGCGCGGAAGGAATACACCGCC
Source organism: Arthrobacter sp. (assembly GCA_036566705.1). GTDB lineage: Bacteria > Actinomycetota > Actinomycetes > Actinomycetales > Micrococcaceae > Arthrobacter. The sequence continues at coordinate 4,098 of DATCVX010000390.1, forward strand.
GTCGGTATCCGCGCGGCGCTGCACCCCACCGTTGACCTGGCCACCGAACCGCGGTGGTGCCGGCAGGCGGGGACGTTCGGGCAGGACTCGGAGGCCAGCGCCGCCTACGTGGTGGAATACCTTCAGGGGTTCCAGGGCGCGGAGCTGGGGCCGGACAGCGTAGCCTGCACGACCAAGCATTTTCCCGGCGGCGGTCCGCAGGCCGACGGCGAGGACGCTCACTTCCCGTACGGCCGCGAACAGGTCTACCCCGGCGGCCGGTTCGACGAGCACCTGGCCCCGTTCCGGGCGGCCATCGCGGAGAAGACCAGCGCCATCATGCCCTACTATGGCATGCCGGTGGGCGTGGAACTCGACGGCGAACCCGTTGAGGAGGTCGGCTTCGGCTACAACCGGCAGATCATCACCAACCTGCTGCGCGACAAGCTCAACTACGACGGCGTGGTCCTCAGCGACTGGGAACTGGTCAACGACAACATCGTGGGCGACCAGGTGCTGCCGGCGCGGGCGTGGGGCGTTGAAGAGCTCACGGCGCCCGAACGCATGCTGAAGATCCTCAACGCCGGCGTGGACCAGTTCGGCGGCGAGGAATGCACCGAACTGCTCATCGGGCTGGTCCGCGACGGCCTGGTCAGCGAGTCGCGTTTGGACGAGTCCGCCCGGCGGCTGCTCCTGGTCAAGTTCCAGCTGGGCCTGTTCGACAACCCGTTCGTGGATGAGGACGCCGCGGCGTCCGTGGTGGGGAACGCCGAATTCCGGCGCGAGGGACACCGCGCCCAGTCACAGTCCGTCACGGCGCTCACCAACGGAACGTCCGACGTCGGGCCCGTCCTTCCGCTGTCCGGCTCACCTGCCGTCTACCTGGAAGGCATGGACCCGCTCAGCCTCGACGGTTACGGGAGCGTTGTGCAGGACCCGTCCGATGCGGACGTTGCCCTTATCCGGCTGCATTCGCCGTGGGACCACCGTAACGACCTGTTCCTGGAGGAACACTTCCATGCCGGGAGCCTGGACTTTCCGCCGGGGCTGATCGCGCGCCTCAGGGCGCTGGCGGAGAAGGTTCCGCTGGTCATTGACGTGCGGCTGGACCGGCCCGCCATCCTCACACCCCTGACCGGTTTCGCCACTGCCCTGGTGGGGACGTTCGGGGTCTCGGACACGGCCCTCCTGGACGCCCTCTTTGGCCGCGTCGGGCCTGAAGGGCGTCTGCCGTTCGAGATCCCGCGGTCGATGGACGCCGTGCGCGCGTCCCGGCCGGACGTCCCCGGCGATACCGCCGATCCCCTTTTTCCGTACGGGCACGGCCTGCGCCTGCCGGTGCCGGCAACGGCCACCTCTTCAACGGACACGTTAGGACAGACCTCATGAACCAGCGCCCTCATCCGAACCCAGGAATTTCCACCGCCACCCGCCGCCAGCTCCTGGCCGGCGCGGCCGCGTTCGCGGTCACCGGTTTCGCTGCCTCCACGGCCACTCCCGGATTCGCCGCCCCGGTCGCCGCCCCGCTCGGCGGGTACGCGGGGTCCGGCCTGGGATCCGGCGCGGCGTCCGGCCTGGGATCGCCGCTGTCCCGGGCACGGAACGTTATCGGGATAGACCGGAAGGTCATCAACCGCTGGGCGCGCGACACCTGGCAGTCCCTGGTTGCCATGACCGACCCCGTGACGGGCCTGCCGGCCGACTACATCGGCGAGTCCACCACGGCCCCGGAGCGCAGCGGCTTCACGTCGCCCACCAACATCGGCGGCTACATGTGGAGCACCGTGGTGGCCCGGGAGCTGAACATCATCAGCGCCAGCGAGTGCCGGGAGCGGCTGACCCGCACCCTCACCACGCTGGCCGGGCTCAAGCACCACGAGCCCAGCGGCATGCTCTACAACTGGTACGACGAGGCCACCGGCGAGGTCATCACCATCTGGCCCGAGAACGGGAACCCCGTGGCGCCGTTTATGTCCAGCGTCGACAACGGCTGGTTCGCCGCGGCACTCATGACGGTCCGCAACGCCGAGCCGAAGGTCGCGGGCCTGGCCAACACCATCCTCGGCAGGATGGATTTCGGGATCTTCTACAACAAGGATGCCCGGCCCGGTGTGGCCGCCGGCCTGCTGCGCGGCGGGTTCTACGACGTCAAACCGTCCGTGGAGACGGTCCAGGGCAACTACCTTGGCAAAGGCCCCGACGTTTTCTACACGATGAACCACTACGACATCACCAACTCCGAGCCGCGCATCGCCACGTACATCGGCATCGCCCTGGGCCAGCTTCCGCCGGAGCACTATTTCGCCACGATGCGGGTCTTCCCGGACACCTGCGACTGGTCCTGGCAGGAGCAGAAGCCCATCGGCGAGCACCGGACCTATATGGGCACCGACGTCTTCGAAGGCGCCTACACCTACCGCGGCATGCGGATCGTGCCGAGCTGGGGCGGGGACATGTTTGAGGCGCTGATGCCCGATTTGTTCGTGCCCGAATCCAGCTGGGCGCCGAAGGCCTGGGGCATCAACCACCCCCTGACCGTCCGGGCACAGCGCGAATTCGGCCTCGACGACGCCAAGTACGGCTACTGGGGCTTCTCCCCCGCCAGCCACCCCAACGGCGGGTACTCCGAGTGGGGCGTGGACATCCTGGGCATGAGCAGCGACGGCTACCCGTCCGACGTCGAACGCACCACCGTCGACGTCGGCTTCGAGGGCTGCCGGCCGGCCGGCAACCCGGCGCCGGCCTGGGGTGATGGCGTGGTGACTCCGCACGCGGCGTTCCTCGCCATGGAGTATGAGCCCCGCGAGGCGTACGACAACCTGGTGAAGATCGAGAACGACCTCGGTGCGTACGGCGCCGGCGGGTTCTTCGACGCCGTGGCCGTTAAGTCCGGCACCGTCGCCCGGCGGTACCTCTCACTGGACCAGGCCATGGTCTTGGGCGCCATCGGAAACGTGTTCGGCAACAACGTGATCCGCCGCAACTTCATCCAGGGCGAGGTGGAAGCGGTCATCAGGCCGCTCATCGCCGACGAGGAGTTCGGCGCCGGCCTGATCGGCTAGCGACGCTCGTCCCTGCCCCGGTCCAGTGCGGCCGGGTTCGGCTGGGGTCACGCTGGGGACGCTTTTGGGGAGCGGACGACGGCGGCGGCCCGGTTTGGCGGGGCAGCGGCGACTACGGCGGGCCAAAAGGCTGCCTGGCGTGACGCCGTCGTTCGTCCTGCCCCGAACCCTCTCTCACTTCCTGCCGCTTAAGACCGAGCCCTCTCTCACTACCTGTCGCCTAAACCCGAACCCTCTCTCACTTCCTGTCGCTTAAACCCGAACGCTCTCTCACTCGCCGCCCCGCGCAGGACGGCAAGTGATAGAGCGTTGGCCAAAAACCTGCAGGAAGTGAGAGAGCGTCCTGGAAGGTTAGCCGCGGAAGACCTGGACCACCGACGGGCGGGGGGCGCGCACCTGGCCGGGTGCCGGCGTCGTGCCTTCCGCTACGTAGTCCGGGAAGAACGAGTTCGGCGCGTCGAAGGTGCCATCCTCGCCCGGGTGCTGCACCGCAACAAAGACAGAACGCTCCTCGTCGTGGATGATGGGGCCGCAGGTCTCGGCGTCGCGCGGCACGGCCAGGAACTGCTCCACTTTGCCGCGTTCGGCGCCGTCGAGCGTGACCTTGAACAGGCCGTCCGCGCGGCCGATGCCGGAAGGGGCGCCGTCGGTGGAGATCCAGAGGTTGCCGACGGAGTCGAACGCGAGGTTGTCCGGGCAGGAGATCGGCGAGACCTGGTCCACCGGGAAGCCGGAGAAGTAGGTGACGTCGCCCTGGGCCGGATCGCCGCAGACCATCAGCAGGTTCCAGGTGAACGTGGTGGAGGTCTGGTCGCCGGTTTCGGTGATTTCCACGATGTGGCCGTCGCGGTT
>DATCVX010000391.1:0-5391 GCA_036566705.1 Arthrobacter sp.
GGCCGGCGCATCCGGGAACGGAGCGGCACATCGCCCGGTAACCCAAGAGCGCATCGCAAAGACCAGCGCGGCTGCCTACCGGATCCGGCATCACGCCCTGAACATGGGCGAGGTCCAGGGCCAGGGCTACGTGGGCCAGGCCCTTGGCGCAGCGGACATGTTCGCCACCGTCTACGGCGACCAGCTCCGGTTCCGTGCCGATGATCCGCACTGGGAAGCCCGCGACCGGTTCCTGCTCTCCACCGGCCACTACGCGATCGGCCACTACGCGGCGCTGGCAGAGGCCGGGATCGTGCCGGTCGAAGAGCTCGAGACCTACGGCTCGGACGATTCCCGGCTGCCGATGTCCGGGATGTCCACGTACACGCCCGGCATGGAAATCTCCGGCGGTTCCCTGGGCCACGGCCTGACCATCGCCGTCGGCATGGCTTTGGGGCTGCGCTACCAGGGCTCGAACGCCCGGGTGTTCAACTTCCTCTCCGACGGCGAACTGGACGAAGGCTCCACCTGGGAGGCCGCCATGGGCGCGCACCACCACCAGCTGGGCAACCTCACCGCGATGGTGGACATCAACGCCCTGCAGGCGGACGGCAAAACCGACACCGTGCTCCGCACCGAACCGGTCACCGAAAAGTGGGAGTCGTTCGGCTGGTACACCCAGCGCGTGGACGGCAACGACGTCGGTGCGCTCCTGGCAGCGTTCGACAACGCAGCCGCCCAGGCCGCCGCCGTCGGACGTCCCTCCGTGATCCTGTGCGACACGAAGGTGGGCCGCGGCGTGCCGCTGCTGGAGAACCGCGAAAAGGCGCACTTCATGCGCATCGAAGAACACGAATGGCAGACCTGCCGCGAGCAGCTCACTGCCGGCTACGAAGGAAAGGCTTCAGCATGAGCACCACCACCGAGGCCCCCGACACTACGACAGCCGCGAAGCCGAAGCTGAAGACCTCGGCCATGATCGCCTCCTTCGCCGATCCCGGCCAGAAAACCAGCTCCGCGCCGTTCGGGCACGCACTGGTCAAGGCCGCGCAGGAGAACGACAAGATCGTGGGCCTCACCGCGGACCTGGGCAAGTACACGGACATGCACATCTTTGCGAAGGCCTTCCCGGAGCGCTTCTTCCAGATGGGCATGGCCGAGCAGCTGCTCTTCGGCGCCGCGGCCGGCCTGGCCGAAACCGGGCTGGTGCCGTTCGCGTCCACCTACTCCGTCTTCGCCGCCCGCCGCGCCTACGACTTCCTCTGCCTGGACGCGGCCGAGCCGAACCTGAACGTCAACATCGTGGGCGGACTGCCCGGCCTCACCACCGGGTACGGCCCCAGCCACCAGGCCACCGAGGACATGGCGATCTTCCGCGGCATGCCCAACCTGACCATCGTGGACCCCTGCGACTCGATCGACATCGAGCAGGCAGTCCCCCAGCTCGCAGCCTCGGACGGGCCCACGTACCTGCGCCTGCTGCGCGGCAACGTCCCCACGGTCCTGGACGAGTACGACTACACGTTCGAGCTCGGCAAGGCCAAGGTCCTGCGCGGCGGCAACGACGTGGTGTTCATCTCCTCCGGGCTGATGACCATGCGTGCCCTGCAGGCAGCCAAGGCCCTGGCGGCGCACAACGTGGACGTAGCCGTGGTGCACACCCCCACCATCAAGCCGTTCGACGCCGAAACAGTCCTCGCGGAGATCAACACGGACCGGCTCGCCGTCACCCTCGAGAACCACTCCGTGGTGGGCGGCCTGTTCGAAACCGTCGCCTCCGCCGTCGTCACTGCAGGACTGGGCAAGCGCGTGGTTCCGGTGGCGCTGCCGGACGAATTCCTCGACGCCGGTGCGTTGCCCACGCTGCACGACCGGTATGGGCTGACCGTCCAGCGGATTGTGGCCAAGGTCCTCGCGGAACTGGGCTAAGTCTTGTCTTCAGGAGCGCGGGGCGGCACTGGCCGCTCCGCGCTCCTGCCGTAGAATCTGCTGTTAACACTGCACTGTAAACAGTCGACTCCTAACATAAGGATCCACCATGGCCGAGATCGCAGCATCGCTCCTGGGACTCGAGAAGAAAAGCCTCCGCGAGCAGGCACTCGCCGCGCTGCGCACCGCCATCACCAGCGGTGAACTGGAGCCCGGCCGGCACCTGGTGGAAACCGAACTGTCCGACATGCTGCGGATCAGCCGCGGGACGCTGCGCGAGGCGCTCCGCCAGCTGGAGCAGGAGGGGCTCCTGTCCGCCGGGCCCCGCGGACGCCTGTCGGTCAGGCATCTGGACGAGAAGGAAATCCGCGACATCTACGCCGTCCGCGCGGCGATCGAATCCCTCGCGGCCCGCACGCTGTGCGAGCTTCCGGACCGCCAGACTGTGATCTCGAAGCTCCGCGCGGCCATCGACGCGATGAAGGCCGCCGAGAAGGACAGCCTGCAGCTGCGGGTTGAATCGGACCTTGAGTTCCACCGCACGCTGTGCCGGCTTACGGGCAACGAAACGCTGCTGCACACGTGGGAGTCACTGGAAGGTTCCATCCGCATGTCCATCATGTTCGCCGGCCTGGAAAAGGGCGTCCGGAACATGAGTGTGGACCGCCACCATGACATCGTGGCCGCTATCGAAACCGGCGACGCCTCCCTGGCGCGCAAGACCATCCGCGAGCATATGGACACAGCGGCCAATAACCTGGTGGCGTAAGGCGGTTTCCCGCCTGCCGCTACCGCACGGCCGCAGGTGACGGCTCGACGGCGGCCGCCGCCACGTCCCCGGCCGGCGCCTCAGTGCCGCCCGGCTGCACTGCCCCGTCCGCCGTCGTGCTTGCTCCGGAAAAGGCCCTCAGCATGGCGGCGCGGTCGAACTGGCCTTCCCATTTGGCCACCACGAACGTGGCAACGCAGTTGCCGAGCAGGTTCACCACTACCCGCATGGAGTCCATGAGCCGGTCCGCGCCCAGGAGCAGGGCCACACCGGCCACCGGGAAGATCCCCAGGGCACCGGCGGTGGCGGACAGTGCCAGGAACGCTGAACCGGGAACACCGGCCATGCCCTTGGAAGTCAGCATCAGGACGCCCAGGGCGGCGAGCTGCTGGCCGAGATCCAGGTTGTATCCGAACGCCTGCGCCAGGAACAGGAGCGAGATGGACAGATACAGCGCGGCACCGTCGAGGTTGAAGGAGTAGCCGGTGGGAACCACCAGGCCGGTGGTGGCCCGGGAGCAGCCCGCATTGGTCAGCTTGGTCATGATCCGGGGCAGGACGGATTCGGTGGAGGCTGTTCCCAGGGCGAGGAGGAACTCCTCCCGGGTGTACTTCATGAACTGCCACAGCGGCACCCGCGGGTACACCCAGGCCACCACGAACAGAAGACCAATGAACACAATGGCCGCACCGTAGCAGGCGCCGATCAGCAACGCGTAGGTGCCCAGGGAGCCCAGGCCGTACTGGCCGATGATGAAAGCCATGGCACCAAACGCACCCACGGGCGCCACGCGCATCACCCACGACATGATTTTGAAGAACAGCTCCAGCACGCTTTCCATCAGGGTGATCACCGGCAGGCAGCGCTCACGGCCGACCACCACAATGGCCGCGCCGAAGAACACGGAGAAGCACAGCACCTGCAACAGGCTGTTGCTGGCGAAGGCGCCGATCACGCTTGTGGGGATGATGCCCAGGAGGAAGGCGCCCGCATCCTTGGGCGGAGCGGTGGCAGTCTTGGCGTTGAGTGCGTCCTGGGACAGGGACGCCGGATCGATATTGAGTCCGGCGCCCGGTTGAACCAGGTTTCCGACCACCAGTCCGAAGACCAGGGCGAAGAGGGTTGCGGCGGTGAAGTAGGCCAGCGCCTTGATGCCCACGCGGCCCACGGCCTTGACGTCGCTGACGGCGGCGATACCCGTGACGATCACCAGGAAGATCAACGGGGCAATGATCATTTTGATGAGCTGGATGAAGCCGTCACCCAGCGGCCGGAGCGCCGCACCGATGTCCGGCCAGAAGTGGCCTATCAGGATGCCGGCGAGGACGGCCACCAGAATCTGGAAAAAGAGGGACGTATAGAAGGGCTTCCTTGGCGCAGCTGTGGCTGCGGTGGGCGCGGTGAGGTTCATGACGGTGCCTGTTCATTGAAGGACAACGGCACCAGGGATGCCGCAGGGTCACCCGAAACGGTATGGAAGCCATGTTTCCGGAAAGATAAATCCGCAATGCGGAAGTATTAAGTTGCCCGTCGGGGCGGAACATCTTGACTCACCCACCTACCTTTCCCTACACTTTTCATAAAGCAGAATCTAAATTCCACAAAGCGGAAACTTGCAAGAGCAAAGCGGCGGGAAGATAGATCAAAGCCCTCCCCGGAAGGACCTACGATGACGTACACAGTGAACTGCTCCATCCTGCTGACGGAGCTGCCCCTGCTCGAGCGCCCCGCAGCCGCGAAGGCAGCCGGCTTTGACGCCGTCGAGTTCTGGTGGCCCTTCGAAAGCTCCGTCCCCACCGACGCCCAGGTCGCCGGATTCGAGAACGCCATCAAGGACGCCGGCGTTCAGCTCACCGGCCTGAACTTCAACGCCGGCAACATGCCGGGCGGTGACCGCGGCCTGGTCTCCTGGCCGGCCCGCTCCACCGAATTCCAGGACAACATCGACGTTGTTGCCGGTATCGGCGAGAGCCTCGGCTGCAAGGCCTTCAACGCCCTCTACGGCAACCGGGTCGACGGCGAATCAGCCGAGAAGCAGGACGCCATCGGCGCCGAAAACCTGGCGACGGCGGCTGCCGGCGTCGCGCGCATCGGCGGCACCGTCCTCCTCGAACCGGTCAGCGGCGCACCCAGGTACCCGCTCCTCACCGCCGACGACGCACTCAGGGTCATCGCCCGCGTCAAGGCGGAATCCGGCGTCGACAACGTCAAGCTTCTCGCGGACTTCTACCACCTGGCAGTCAACGGGGACGACGTCGCCGCCGTCATCGAAAACCACGCCAAGGACTTCGGCCACATCCAGATTGCCGACAACCCCGGCCGCGGGGCCCCCGGCACCGGCACCCTCCCGCTCGGGGAATGGATCGCCCGCAGCCGCGAACTCGGCTACGAGGGCTACATCGGCCTCGAGTACAAGGAACCGCAGGAAACGGCCTTCAGCTGGGCCATCCGCCAGCGCGTCAGCCAGTAACGGTTTCACTCCCCACCCGCATCACCACAGACTTCAGTAAAGGAACCATCATGAGCAACGTTGCAGTCATCGGACTCGGAATCATGGGCCTGCCCATGGCCATCAACCTCGTCAAGGCCGGCCACACGGTCACCGGTTTCAACCGCAGCCAGGACAAGATCGACAAGCTTGTCTCCGAGGGCGGCAAGGGTGCCACGAGCATCGGGGACGCCGTGAAGGACGCCGACGTCGTCATCACCATGGT
>DATCVX010000392.1:0-2101 GCA_036566705.1 Arthrobacter sp.
CGCCAGGAGGGACGATTTTCCCGAACCTGACGGTCCCATCACGGCGACGAACTCGCCGGCACTGACGGTGAGGTCAACCTCCCGCAGGGCAGCGACCGCCGTCGCTCCTTCACCGAACGTCCTGCTGACCTTGGCGAGTTCCAGGACCTGCTGCGGCCCCCGGACGCTCACCGGCGGCTATCCGCGATGAGCGGGGCAGCCTCTTCCACAGTGACCCCGTTGGACGATTTACGTGCTGCTCCCTGGCCGGCGGACTGCGCCTGCTGGACCATGCGTGCCTCGCAGAGGTCGAGCCAGCGGACCTCCGCTTCGGTCTGGAAGATCAGGGAATCCAGTACCAGCAGCCAGGCAGTATCCGCCGAGCGCTGGTTTGCGGCAGTGTCCCGACGTGACTTGGTGTAGTCCTGCAGGGCCCGGATGGACGCCACCCGCTGGGCCTGGATGATGGCCTGCACATCCACCCCCGGGAGGGTCACGGCAAGCGCCAGCTTGATCGCGAGCTCATTCCGCGGCGGGTTGTTGCGCTCCACCGGGGCTGCGAACCAGCCCTGCACTTCGGCCTTCCCTGCGGCGGTGATGCTGTAGACCACGTGGCCTTCGCCGTCGCCGCCGTCGTTGCTGACCAGGCCGTCACGTTCCAGCCGGTCCAGCGTGGTGTACACCTGCCCGATGTTCAGGGGCCAGGTGGCTCCCGTGCGGCTCTCGAACTCAACCCTTAGCTGGTAGCCGTAACGCGGCTGGTCCTGCAGCAGGGCGAGGAGGCTGTGGCGGATTGACATGATGCTCCTAGCGGTGGCGTCAGCGTCGGTATGCACGGACCCCCAAGACCCGTGCATACCGCGTATGGAGTGAGACTAGCCCACTTGCCCACCCGAAGCAATACTGAGTATTTACCGGCACGCCCCCGGCAGTACCTGCTACATGACCAGCAGGACCTTGCCCACGTGCTCGCCGCTGTCGAAATACCGGTGGGCTGCCCGGACCTGGTCCAGCGGGAAGGTCTTGGCCACCAGCGGCCGGATCTGGCCATTGGTGATGAGCGGCCAAACCGACTCCCGGACGGCATTCATGATGGCGCCCTTTTCCGCCACGGGGCGGGGCCGCAGCGCGGTGGCCACCACGGCGGCGCGCTTCCTGAGCAACTGGCCAAGATCGAGCTCGCCCTTGGCGCCACCCTGAAGACCGATCACAATCAGCCGTCCGTAGTCCGCGAGCGCGTCCACGTTCTGGGGCAGGTACTTCGCTCCCACCACATCGAGGATCACGTCGGCGCCCTTGCCGCCGTTTTGGCGCCTCAGGCTCTCCGGAAAGTCCTCCTCGGCGTAGTTGATGGCGATGTCCGCCCCCAGGAACGCCTTCGCGGTGCCCACTTTCTCGTCGTTCCCCGCCGTGGTGGCGACCCGGGCACCCAGCGCCTTGGCCAACTGGATGGCCATGGTGCCGATACCGCCGGTGGCCCCATGGATGAGCACGGTTTCGCCGGCCTGCAGCTGCGCGGTCATGACCAGGTTCGAGTACACAGTCGCGGCCACCTCGGGCAGGGATGCCGCAGTGACCACGTCGACGCCGTCGGGAATCCGCAGGACCTGCTCCGCCGGAACGGCGACCTGCTGGGCATAGCCTCCGCCGGCCAGGAGCGCCACCACTTTGTCGCCTACGGAGAAGGGCTTGCTGACGCCGGGGCCGAAGCCTGCGATCCTGCCGGAGACTTCCAGGCCCGGGATCTCGGAAGCGCCGGGCGGCGGCGGGTAGAAACCCCTGCGCTGCTGCACGTCGGCACGGTTGAGGCCGGCTGCGATGACGTCGATCAGCACCTCGCCGTGCCCCGGAATTGGAGCGTCCACGTCACGGACTTCCAGCACCTCCGGACCGCCAGGTTCTGAAATGTAGACGGCTTTCATGGAAAACTCCCGTTTCTTGCTGATTCGTGCCCCAAAACCAGTGTGCACCGGACGCACGCCAGACTCTGTTTTGTTGCAGCCAACTGCCTATGAAACACTACTCGTTAGGGAAGGTTGTCCGAGCGGCCGAAGGAGCTAGTCTTGAAAACTAGTGTGCGGTAACCCCGTACCAAGAGTTCGAATCTCTTACCTTCCGCGAA
>DATCVX010000393.1:0-4301 GCA_036566705.1 Arthrobacter sp.
ACTCCCCCGGCCTTCCACGCCTCCACCATTACCGCCGCCCTGCAGGCAGGCAAACATGTCTATGTCGAAAAGCCACTGGCGCTCAGCACAGCCGATGCCCGCGCGGTCCTTGATTGCGCCAGGGATGCGGGCCTCACTGTCGCCTCGGCGCCGGATACCTTTCTCGGCAGTGCCAACCAGACGGCGCGCCACGCCATCGACAGCGGCCTGATTGGCGACCCGATTGGTGCCACAGCATTTGTCCGCCACAGCAGGGCCGAAACGTGGCATCCGAATCCGGGGTTCCTGTTCGGGGCCGGTGGCGGCCCCGTGATGGACATGGGGCCCTACTACGTGGCCAACCTCGTCAACCTCCTGGGTCCGGTGCGGCAAGTGTTCGCTTCAACGCGGACCGGGCTGCTCCGTCGTCCGGTAACAACGCCAGGGCGGGCCGTGGACTTTGTTGATGTGACAGTCCCAACCCATGCATCCGCCAGCCTGTCGTTCGCGTCAGGCGCGGTAGCCACAACAGTCATGAGCTTCGACGTCTGGCACACGGAGCTTCCCTATATGGAGATTTACGGTACCGAGGGAACATTGTCGTTGCCGAATCCGAACACTTTCGACGGTGATGTCCGCATCAAGAACCTCAACGACGTTGAATGGCGGACGTTGGAGCCCGTCACGGAGGTCTTCGGGCGCGTGGGAACGCCGGATCAGTACATGCGCGGACTGGGAGTAGCCGATCTGGCGGAAGCACTAAGCGGATCGAGCCTGCGTGTAAACGGCGAATTTGCCTTCCATACGCTGGAGGTCCTGGGTGCATTCCAGGAATCCGAAGACAGCGGCGCCCCCGTAAATATTCTCAGCACCTGCTCTCGCCCTGAACCACGCCCGACCATTTACCGCACGCAGTACGCAAACTGAACCCCCACAACAAACGACAGGAATCACCAGTGAAAATCACTCTGGACCGCATCGCCATTAACCCGCTCCAATGGATTGCAACCGATGACGGCTGGATCGATCCGACCCTGGCCCCGTCTCTCGATGATCAGCTTCGCTTTATCAGCGGGGCAGGAATCCGGGCAGTGCATTCCGCCGTACCCGCTGGCATGACGTCACGCGATTACGCTGCATGCCTCAAGGACCACGGGCTGGCGGCAGCCCCGGGCTACATCGCAGTTCTCCTGTCCGACGATCCGGCACAGAAAAGGATGATCGAAGATCGGATCAGGAAGATCAGCAGCGAGCATGCTGAACTTGACGTTCCCACCGTCTTCCTGGCCATGGGCATGGACAAGGAAGCCGCAAGGGTCCGCCGGCCGGGCGTTGGATACGACTTCGATGCTGACCGCCTGAACAGGGCCCGTGACCTGCTGGCAAGTGCCGCAGAGACGGTCCGAAGCTTCGGCATCACGCCGGCGCTCCACCCGCACGTCGGGACCTGGGTGGAAACTGACCAGGAAACCCGCTTTGTGCTGGACAGCGTCGACAGCACTATCCTGGCGTTCGGACCGGACATGGGGCATCTCGCGTGGGCAGGAGCTGATCCGGCCCAGCTGATCCGGGACTACGCGGACCGTGTGGCCGGCGTTCACGTCAAGGACTACCAGCAGGCCGTCCTGGACCAGGCCAAAGCTGAGGAATGGGACTACCGGCGAACGGTTCGTGCAGGCATCTGGGCTGAGCCTGGTCAGGGCTCGAATGATCTCGACGGCGTCCTGGCCGCCCTCCCGGCCAACTATGACGGCTGGCTGGTCATGGAGGTGGACCGTGGGGCGCAGGCGACACCGGAGGACAGTGTGCGGCTGTGCGCGGAATGGGCGGCCGGAATTGCTGTCTGAAGGAGCTGATGCCCAACGCAGCCCGGTCGCCCGACGGCTCGAAGGCGCCACGGTCATTGACGGATCGGGGGCTACGCCGCAGCTCGGCTGGACGGTCATCATCGGAGAGTCCGGGACGATTTCCTACGCAGGGCCGGATGCTTCCGCACCGCCGCGTGATGACCGTCCCGTGGAGGACCTCTCGGGCCTCACTCTCCTGCCCGGACTCATCGACGCACACGTCCATCTCTCGTTCGAGCCGGGTCAGGCGTTGATGGCCGGGCAGCGTGACCCGGTGCTCAATACGTTCGGCGTGGCCGAGCGGATGCGCCGAACGTTACTTTCTGGGATCACCACAGTGCGGGACCTTGGCGGCGTTCCCAAGGGATTTGCCACTGCCCAGGAAACAGATGTCATCGCGGGACCGCGGATGCTTACCGCGGGCAAGATATTGGGACACACCGGCGGCCATTGCGATTGCACCATGCAGAACGGGATCAACGCCGCCGCCCATTTCACCGCCCTCGCCGACGACGAGACGGCGCTTCGCGTTGCTGTCCGCACCCAGTTCCGGGACGGCGCGGACCTCGTCAAGATCTGCGCAACGGGCGGAATGGGCAGCCCGCACGACGACCCCGACGACGAGGACCTCAGCGAACACGAAATCCGCGCGGTCGTTGACGAGGCACGCCGGCATCGGGGCAAGAAGGTTGCGGCCCATGCACAGGGCACCGCCGGAATCCTCAACGCCATCCGCGGCGGGGTGGCCAGCATCGAGCACGGCTACGGCATAACTGACGAAGCCTGTGATCTGGCTTTGGAAAGCGGCGTGTTCCTCGTGCCGACGTTGTCCACGTTATTCCACACCTCACCCACCGCCAGTCAGAAGCAACGCGACAAGAAGGCCCGCTGGGCCGAGCGGACGCGCATCAATATCGCCCGGGCCATTGAACGCGGGGTCCCGGTGGCCATGGGCACCGACGCCGGAGTCAGCCCACACGGAGCCAACGCCCAGGAGCTCCAGTGGCTCGTGGATCTAGGCATGAAACCGCTCGATGCCATCACAGCGGCGACATCAAATGGCGCCCGCCTGCTGGGTGTTGACGGTGTCACCGGCACAATCCGTGCAGGGCTCCAGGCCGACATGCTGGTGCTCTCGTCCGACCCCGCCGCTGATGTCTCGGTGCTGGGCGAACCGGAGAACATCCGGGTCATCATCCAGTCCGGCATCATCCGGAAGGACCTGCGGGCGGCCAGACCCGGCAACGCCATTGGGGGTGCCGGCAGCGGGGGGAGTTCGCGCTCCTGAAGGTCGATGGCCACCCGGATGACTTGTTGCGCCCGCTGGTACTCCTACGATCGGGTATCCGGTGCGCTACTTGTAAGTGTGGCTCTCGTCGACGCCCGGTAAAGTTCGAGGCGGTCGGCGTAGCAGCGGTGCGGGAACTGTGCCTCTGCAAGGAAGATCGTCTCGAAGTCTTCGATGCCGGACAGGGGTGCCGGAGTATCCACATGGACCAGTGACGCACCGAGCCGGGTCAGGGCAAGACGCGCCTGTTCGAGCCCTCCGCGACGTCAGGATCGAGACCGAGAGCGTCGGGACGGCTGGTCAGCGCGATCCGGCGCCCCGTAAGCGGCCGGGCATTGCCAATAGCGGCCAACGCGTCGAGCCGTCCCCGGTCCCGGCCCTCCACGGCAGAGAACTGCTGCCGCGGAACCGCCCGGCGAAGCGGCGGCGTTCCAGGGGTTGCCGGACTGGTCGCAGGAGCCTGCAAAGGCAAACTCATGCGTACGCGTGTGGCCGACCAGGACTGCACCAGCATGGGAGAGGTTCTCCCACACCGTGCTGTTCACCCGTTCAGGGCCTCCGTCCAGGACACGGCTCGACGCCGTCAGGGGAAGACCCTGAACGGCAAAGATATCCTTGAGGCCGACGGGAATCCCTGTCATCAGCGGAGAGTCGCGGCCCCGGATGCCCAGCGTCCGGTCTGCCTCCCGGGCGGCCGCCAAGGCGTTCTCGGGGTACAGCCGGACCCAGGCACTGATGCGAGAAGGGTCCCCATCGTGGCTGGGCGTTCCGCCGTTGACGCGCGCGATTCTCGCTTGGCAGGCCGCCAGCAGTTCACGGCTGAGTACTCCCGCGCGCAGGCCCCGCGCCGCCTGGACTATCCCGAGGTCTGCCAGTTCCGGCGTCGTGGCGTGGCAACTGGTCACCGGCCCACCGCAACTCCCGCGGGCTGTTCGTCGGTGCCGAACGCGGCGCTCGGCGACGCACCTCCATGCAGGGGGCGCCGGTCGAGGAGTTCCACCTCGTTGCCGTCAGGATCGTAGACCAGTGCTATGGAGCCCGAGTTGCCGCGGGCAGGCCACGGATACCCCGGGGCGGCACCGATGCCGTGCCGCGCAAACGCCTTCAAGGCCTCGGGCACATCGGCCACGCAGAAGGCAATGTGGCCAACAAGGGACCCGGATCGCGGCGGGGTGTAGGAGTGAATT
>DATCVX010000394.1:0-10395 GCA_036566705.1 Arthrobacter sp.
CGAGGCCATCCAGATGGTCATGCGCGCCGAGGCGATTGCCGGCGTCGAAGGCATGGAAAACCCGTACGAGCGGCTCAAGGACCTCACCCGCGGACAGCGCGTGGACGCCGCCCGCATGCAGGAGTTCGTCCAGTCCCTGGGACTCTCCGCCGAGGCCGAGGCGCGGCTGCTTGCCCTCACGCCCGGCAAGTACACCGGCATCGCGGACCAGCTGGTGGACCACCTCAAGTAGAACCTGAATCAGTACGACGGCGGCGCCGGGCTCCTGCGGGGCCCGGCGCCTTCGTTTTGGGCCTCTGTATGCAGGGCCGGTTCGTTCCCGCCCAGTTGCTGGGCCGGGCGCCGGGCGAATCGTGGTGACACGCCGTGTCCGGCCGCCCAGGGGCATCACAAACCGGGAGGGAACGCGCGACGGCGGCCGGGCCAGTCAGGCGCCCGGATTGCCGCAAGGTGCGAAACTGGGAGCATGAAGTTGCTGCTCATTCGCCACGGACAAACCCCCGGTAACGTACTTGGCCAGCTGGACACGGCCCATCCGGGGCCCGGGCTCACGGAGCTGGGAGAACGGCAGGCCGAAGCCATGGCACGGTCGCTGGCCGACGAGCCCATCGCCGCCCTGTACGCCTCAACCCTGGTCCGCACGCAGATCACCGCGGCCCCGCTGGCCAGGGTCCATGGCCTGGAAGTCGAGGTGCTGAACGGGCTGCACGAGATCGAAGCCGGCGCACTTGAGAAACTGACCGACCACGAATCGCACATGCAGTACATGAGCACGGTGTTCGCGTGGTCTGCCGGAGACCTGGACCGCCGCATGCCGGCCGGTCCGGACGGCCACGAATTCTTCGAGCGGTTCGACGGCGCCATCACCAGGATTGCTGAACGCGCGGCCGGCAACGGGGGTTCCGCCGCCGCTGCAGTAGTCAGCCACGGCGCCGCTATCCGCACCTGGGCCGGCCTTCGCTCTGCCGACGCCGACCATGAGTTCGCCGCGCGCCATGTCCTGTCCAATACCGGCATCGTGGCGCTCGAAGGCGATCCTGAGGCGGGCTGGAAGCTGATCCACTGGGACGGCAGTCCGGTGGGTGGCCTTGCCATGGCCGACCCGACTGCCGAGGACCCGACGGGCGGGACCACGTAGCTGACTCGCTGGAACACTGCCAGGTTGGCCGGCCTCACGCCGGCCGGGTGAGGGGAATCCCGCGGGCAGACCGCCGAGACAACAAGTGCGCCCGGCGCGGCCGGCCGGGTGGAACAAGCCTCGACGCCAAGCCTGCGGCTTCCGCGGCCGTGGGCCTGTTGGCGCCG
Source organism: Arthrobacter sp. (assembly GCA_036566705.1). Taxonomy (GTDB): domain Bacteria; phylum Actinomycetota; class Actinomycetes; order Actinomycetales; family Micrococcaceae; genus Arthrobacter. The sequence continues at coordinate 1,306 of DATCVX010000394.1, forward strand.
TCCATGGCAGTGGCGGAGCCCAGGAGTTCGGACCAGCCACGGCCCAGCATGCGTGGGATCTCGGGACTGCGCAGGGTTCGGGCCACCAGGGATTCCACCGCCGTGCCGGGATAGGCCTTCCTCCCGGTCAGCAGCTCCAGCAGGACGAGGCCCAGTGCGTAGACGTCCCAGGACGGATGGGCTGGGCCGCCCGACGCCTGTTCGGGACTCATGTAGTGGACCGTTCCTGAGGAGATCCCCGGTTCGGGTAAGGTCCCCGCGAGCGCAGCAATGCCAAAGTCGACGATTCTTACCGGGCTCCGCCGCAGTCCGCTAAGCATCAGGTTCGCAGGTTTGATGTCGCGGTGGACGAGGCCAACACCATGCAGGTGGCTGATTCCGTCATAGAGGTCCGTGGCCCAGGCAGCGACGTCGGCCCGGCGTGGCTCAGCACTCCGGAGGGTGTCCGAAAGGCTGGTGCCGAAGGCCAGCTCCTCGATCAGGAACGGCCGTCCGGCCCGGGCGCCGCCGGCGATGATGCCTTCCCCGACAAAGCCGACAATCGCGCGGTGGTCCAGGGCAGCAAGGATCCTGGCCTCATTGTGGATCCTGTCGCGCTGCCTGGCGCCGGCGTCCGCCGCAATCTTGACGGCGACGTCGCGTCCGCCCGCGACGTCGGTGGCGCGATACACCTCCGCGAGCGAACCGCGGCCCAGCCGTTCCCGTAACCGGTAGCGCCCGAGGACCAGGTCACGTCCGCCCGCGAGCTCGGATTCGGGGGACTCCATGGGCACTGCGGCCAGCCCCGTCATGGCGTCCGGGCAGAAACAGGATCCGTGACAGTTGGGTAGCCGGCCAAGTACGTGGAATCCCATGCGTCCAGCTGGAAGCCGCAGCCGCAGCGCCAGACAGGTGGCAGCCGGACGGGCTCGACCGGAGGATCGAAGCTGTACCCGGTGGCAAGCCGGCCAGCTGTGGGCGTGCCGAGTTCCATGGGGCTGCCGCAGTGGACGGGCACTTCGGCCCCGGCGACGGACCCGCCCGCGCCAACAATGGATTCCGGCTCGCAGAATCCGGCAAGACTTACCAACGCACTCACGGCTCCTTTACACCCACGACCCGGGGACTAATCGTAAGCATACATATAACTAGGCAGGCTAGCTAATTTCAGGGGGTGTCGTTTTCTCGTCAAGGGCCGAGGCCATGTGGCTGAGGAACTGCACCACAATGCGGGCTTCCTCGGTGCTGAGGTCTTCGGCAACTGCCATCATCCGCCGGTGCATGGCACCGAGGGTAACCTTTACTTCCTGGTCAGATTCGGTGGTTGGAACAACGATCACCGAGCGGCGGTCCGTGGGATGCGCCTCGCGTCGCACGTGTCCGCTGGCCACCAGCCGGTCGATGAGCGACGTCGTTGACGCGCTGGTGATACCAAGGATCCGGCTCAGATCCTTTGGCACCACGGTCTCGCCGGAAGCCTGGGCCCTGAGGAGGAAGCGGAGGGCAAGGAGGTCCGTTTCGCCCATCCCCATGGAATCACGGGTGGACCGCCGGACAGACTGTTCGGCCGTCCTGTAGTCCCTGAGTGCTTTAAGCACGGCCGCCCCGCTGTCCAACTGGCCATCGGGGCCGTACCAGTATCCGGATCCGTCACTCTGGGGTGAAACCATCAGATAATCCTAGTTCAACTGGTATCTCGACAGGCTTGCCATCTTTTGGGCGGCGGGTGCGCCGGACAAACGGCCCGATCGCATTCACATGCACTGGACGGCACCCGCCCCTCCGGCCATGATGAAGGGTAGGCGCGGGGAGCGTTATCCCGGTTGCTCACCGCGCGGTGGAGGCGCAGTGGCATGGCACGGACATCTGAACATACTCCCGCAGTTCCGCTGGAGCCGGACGCGGATTTCATTACCGCCTACTATGCCCACGTGGCAGCCGAGGACCTGCACAGTTACGACCCCCTGACCCTTCGCGCCAGGGCAGCCCACCACCTGGAACTGGCGTCCCGGCGGCATCCCGGAGAGGCCGCCGTCGGGATCCTGAACGAGCTGGACACCAGCGTGGTGGCGGTGGTCGCCGAAGACCTGCCATACCTGGTCCAGTCCGTCACGGCGGAACTCACCCGCGAAGACACACCGATCCGCCAACTGGTCCACCCCGCCTTCCAGGTCCGCCGCGACCCGGCTTCCCATGCGTTGTTGGAAATCCGCCCGGGCCAGGTGCGGGAAGGGCTGGCTTCCGGCGCCGCCGCTCCAGAGGGCGCAACACAGGAGGTCTGGATCGGCATGGAAATCGGGCGTCTCGCCGACGCTGCCGCAGCCCGCGATCTCACGGAAAGGCTGCTGGAGGTCGTGGCGGACGTGCGGGCGGTGGCCCGCGACGAGGCTGCCATCCACGGCAAGCTGGCCGAGGCCGGGAGCGCTGCCGAAAATTCACCACCCCACGCTGTACCGACAGCCCGGCAGCTCCGTGACCTGCTCAGCTGGCTGGCGGAGGGCAACTTCGTGTTCCTGGGTTACAGCCGGCATGAATTGACGACGGCGGGAGGTCCGGAAACGCTCGCGGTCCGAGCGGGCTCGGGGCTTGGGCTGCGGCGACGGCCGCATGCCTCCGTCGACGCAGGTACCGAAGCCGGTCCCGGCCGCGGGGAATCCGTTATGACGGAACCCCGGGTCCTGGCGCTGGCCACGTCCGACGTGCGGTCCACGGTCCTGCGGGGCTCATACCTGGACGAGATCCGGCTGCAGACTTTCGACCCGGCAGGGAAAGCCAACGGGGAACACCGGTTCCTCGGTCTCTTCACACCCAGCGCCGAGCACCAGTCCGTCCGGCGGATTCCGGTGATCCGCGAAAAACTGGAGGAAGTCAGGGACCGGCTCGGGGCGGCGCCAGGTTCGCAGCAGGCCAAGGACCTGGTTACCGCCCTGGAGGCAATCCCGCGCGAGGTTCTCTTCCAGATCAGCATCGCTGACCTCAGCCGGCTGGCACGTGAAATCATGCGCGCCGAACAGCTCCGCCAGACCAGGCTGTTCCTGCGGACCGACACCCTGGGCAAATTCGTGCTGGCGCTCGTCTTCTTCCCACGCAGGCGATACAGCACCGCAGTCCGGCTGCTGATGGAACAGGAATTCACGCACGCTTTCAAGGCGGCATCCATCGAATTCGAGGTGCGACTGTCCGAGTCTCCGATGGCGCGGATCTTCTTCCGCATCGGGACTGCAGGTACCCCCGCGGACGAATCAGCAGCGGGGGCACGGGCGGCATTCGGCGGTCAGGCCGGCGTCGACCCTGCCCAGCTGGAGCGGGACCTGATTGCTGCCACCCGTTCGTGGCCGGAAGGTCTCGACGAACTCATCCGGGACCGCTTCCCGGCAACCGATGCCGCGAGGATCTCCCGGCTGTGGTCCGATGCGTTTCCGCCGGCATACCGGGCGGACTACCGGCTGGAGGACGCGGTCCGGGACATCACCAACTTTGAGGCCTTCGACCTGGACGGCACCGGCGGCCGCCCGTACGGCGATCCGCTCCTGAGGGTGTCCCGGTCAGGCGGCGCCCGGGAGGAGGCCCGCATCCGGCTCTACCTGACGCAGCCGCGCAGCCTGACCCAGATCCTGCCGTTCCTCCACAACCTGGGCCTGGAGGTCCTGGACCAGCGGCCATTCGAGCTCCGGCGCGGGACCGCCCATGACCTGTTCCTGTACGACCTGGGCGTGCGGTACCCCGCTGGCGTGGACCCCGAAGCCACGAGCCAGCTGCTGGCCGATGCCTTCCGCGCCGCGATGCGCGGGGATATCGAGTCGGACGCCATAGACGCCCTGGTCATCAGGGAAGGCGTGGAATGGCGGCAGGCGGCAATCCTGCGCAGCTACGCGAAGTACCTCCAGCAACTGGGCACCACCAATTCCTACGGCTTCATCGCCGACACGTTGAAAACCAATGTGCGGGCGACGCACGCGCTCCTCGCCCTGTTCCGGGCAAAGTTTGATCCCGCCCTGGACTCCGCCGCCCGCTTCCGGGAAACGGCCGCGGCGCGCACCGAAGTCCTGGCGGCCATCGAGGCCGTGCCTGTATTGGATGCCGACCGGCTTCTGCGAACGTTCATGAACCTCGTGGAGTCCACCCTCCGCACCAACTTCTTCCAGGACAAGCCGCACCTGAGCTTCAAGCTGACACCGGCTGCCATCATCAACGCCCCGTTCCCCCGGCCGAAGTATGAGATCTGGGTCTACTCACCCCGGGTTGAAGGGGTACACCTCCGCTTCGGCGAACTGGCCCGCGGCGGGCTGCGGTGGTCCGAGCGGAGCGAAGATTTCCGCACCGAGGTCCTGGGCCTGGTCAAAGCGCAGAACCTGAAAAACTCCGTCATTGTCCCCACCGGCGCCAAGGGCGGCTTCTACCCCAAGCGGCTCCCGGACCCCGCCGCGGACCGTGCGGGCTGGCTGGCGGAAGGGACCGAGTGCTACCGGATTTTCATCCGCGGACTGCTGGACCTCACCGACAACCTCGTTGCCTCGTCCGCCGGTGAAAAAATAGTGACGCCGCCCCGGGTGGTCCGCCATGACGGGGAGGACTACTACCTCGTCGTAGCGGCTGACAAGGGAACTGCCGCCTTTTCCGATACGGCGAACGCCGTGGCGCACGAGTACGGCTTCTGGCTGGGGGACGCCTTCGCGTCAGGGGGCTCCGTGGGTTATGACCACAAGAGGATGGGCATCACGGCCCGCGGGGCCTGGGAATCGGTGAAGCAGCACTTCCGGGCATTGGGCATGGATCCGCAGGCCCAGGACTTCACCGTGGCCGGCGTCGGGGACATGAGCGGTGATGTGTTCGGGAACGGCATGCTGCTCTCCCGCCACATCAGGCTGGTGGCGGCCTTTGACCACCGTCATATCTTCCTCGACCCCACGCCCGACGCCGAAGCCTCCTTCCGCGAGCGCCAACGGCTTTTTGGCCTGGCCCGCTCGTCCTGGGCTGACTACGATCCGTCGCTGATCAGCGAGGGCGGCGGCGTCCACCCACGGACTGCGAAGGCGATCGGCATCACCGAGCAGGTCCGGGCCTGCCTCGGCCTGCCCGCCGGCACGTCAGCCCTCCCGCCGCACGCCCTCCTGCAGGCCATCCTCCGGGCGCCCGTTGACCTGCTCTACAACGGCGGGATCGGAACCTATGTCAAGGCGTCCTTCGAACGGCACCAGGACGTCGGCGACAAAGCCAATGACCCCATCAGGATCGACGGCAGCCAGGTACGCGCCCGGGTCATCGTTGAAGGCGGCAACCTCGGCATCACCCAGCGTGGCCGGATCGAGGCGGCCCTCGGCGGGACGCTGCTGAACACGGACGCCATCGACAACTCCGCCGGCGTGGACTGTTCGGACCACGAGGTCAACATCAAAATCTTCATCGACCGAATGATCGCCGCGGGGCGCATGCCCGCAGCCGAACGCGGCGAGTACCTGCACTCCCTCACGGATGAAGTGTCCCGGCTGGTGCTCGCCAATAATGCGGACCAGAACATCCTCCTGCTCAACGACAGGCACCTGGTGCTCGAATGGAGTCCCGGGTTCGAGCGGCACATGGACTGGCTCGAGAACGCCTCGGAACTGGACCGCGGGCAGGAAGCCCTCCCCAGCACCGGGCAGCTGCGGGAACGGCTCCGGTCCGGCAAAGGGCTGACCTCGCCGGAGCTCTCCGTCCTTGCCGGCTACGCGAAGATCGAGCTGGCCAAGGAACTGACGTCCAGCGACCTGGCCGATGACCCGTGGTTCAAGGGAACGCTGCGCAGCTACTTCCCGCGCCAGGTGTCGGAGCGCTTCGAATCGGAACTGGACTCGCATCCGCTCCGCCGCCAGATCATCTGTACCGTGGTGGCGAACGACATGATCAACCTCGGCGGAATCACTTTCGCTTTCCGGGCGAAGGAGGAAACCACCGCCACGGCCGCCGCGGTGGCACGGGCATTTGTGGTGGCACGCGAGGCCTACGACCTGCCCTGGATCATGGAGCGGCTTGCCGCCCTGCCGCCGGATTTCCCCAGCGGCCAGGCAGCGGAAGTAGCCATCCACATGCGCCGGGTCCTTGACCGGGCCACGCGCTGGTATGTCACACACGACCACCGGGACCAGCCCATCGCGGCGGCCCTGGCCAGGATCATGCCCAGCCTGGAGCTGCTGCGCACGCGGACGTCGGATTACCTGCGGGGCTCAGACATCGACCGGGTGCAGGGGCGGCTCTCGCACTGGGACAGCGTGGGACTGCCGCACGACCTGGGCGCCCGCGCCTCGGATCTGCTGGAGAGCTTCGGCCTCCTGGACATCTCCCTGGTGTCCGAACAGGTCCACGAGCCGGTCCCCGCCATCGCCGACCTGTACTACACGGTCTTCCAAAGGATCGACGCCGCCGGCCTGCTCCTGCGCATCACGGACCTGCCGCGCCAAAGCCGCTGGGAGACGCTCGCCCGGGCAGCGCTGCGGGACGACGTCTATTCGGCCGTGGCCGACATGACGGTCTCGGTTATGCAAGCAAGTCCGGCGCCCGGGGCAGGCGGACCCGACGCGGTGGAACGCATCGTGGCGTGGGAACGCGGACACCAGGAGCAGCTGGCACGGATCAAGGACACCTTTGCCGAGGTGACGGGGCCGGGGCAGGTGGACATCGCGTCCATCTCCGTAGCACTGAAGCTCCTGCGCACCCTTGTGCGGCAGTAGCCGCGCGTCAGAGGCGCGGACCGCAGATGAACTGCGGCACCGCTGACTGTTCTCTGCGCGCTTACGCGAAGGAAACACCGCGGTAACCGTGCCCTCTTAGGCTTATCAGGCATAACCCTTCGGCGAAACGAGGCAGCCATGCAGACCAATCCCCGACTCAACATCAGGCAGGTCACCTGGTCGAACCCCGTAGGTGCCGACCTGCGCAGGGCCCAGCAGGCGGAACTGGACGCCCGCTTTGGCACCCCTGACCACGAACCCGGCCCGCCGCCGTCGTCCGCTGACTGCGCCGTTTTCCTGGTGGCGTACGACAAGGGTTCCGGGCAGCCCGTGGGCTGTGGCGGCCTGAGGCTGCTGGACTCCACCACGGCGGAAATCAAGCGGCTGTACGTCCTGCCGTACACGCGGGGTTCGGGGGTGGCCAGCTCCATCCTGGCGGCCCTCGAAGCCGAGGCCTACAAGCAGGGGATCACGCGGATCAAGGCCGAGGCGGGGTCTGCGCAGCCGGACGGCCGGAACTTCTACGAAAACTCCGGTTTTGAGGGTGTGCCCAACTTCGGCCCGTACATCGGCGTGGCGCATTCCTACTGCTACGCGAAGACCATCGACTCGCACAGCGCCGCGCACACGGCCATGGCCTGACCGTCGGTGCGGCACGAGGCGGGGCGGCGGCCGGCGTCACACTGCGCCGGCCAGTGCGTTCCGCCCGCCGCCGTCGGCTAACCTCACCGTATGGAATCAGCAGACATCACTTTCCGGACGCGCAAATGGGTCCGGCCGGAGGACCTTAACGCCAATGGGACGCTGTTCGGCGGCAGCCTGCTGAAATGGATCGACGAGGAAGCGGCGATCTACGCCATCCTCCAGCTCGGCAACGGCCGCGCGGTGACAAAGTACATCTCCGAAATCAACTTCGTCAGCTCCGCTGTCCAGGGCGACCTGATCGAAATGGGCCTGACTGCCACCCGCTTCGGCCGCACTTCACTGACCATGCGGGCTGAGGTCCGCAACATGATCACGCGCCAGAGCATCCTCACCATCGAGGAAATCGTCTTTGTGAACCTCAGCCCGTCCGGCAAGCCCGAGCCGCACGGCTACACCGAGATCACCTACGACCGGGACAGGATCCCGACGCACCACCTCACGGAGACGCTCGCCCAGGACTGACGACGGCGGCACGCACCTTTTGCGGTCAGCCGGCGGAACCGCTGCCCACGACGGCACGTCCGTTGCGTCGTCGGGCAACGCTGAGCAGGCGGTCCCGCAGGGGCTGGGCGGCTTCCGCAAACGCGACGCGTCCCAGCGCCGCGGCCGCCAGGCTTAGTGCCCGGGTCCGCAGCCGCCGCTGCCGGTCGTAGGCACGCAGCGCCTGGCCTTCGGGCAGCGTGTTGAGGAGGTCGGCCAGTGTTACCGCGTCCACCAACGACTCGCACGCGCCACGGCCGAGGGTGGGGAGCATCGCGTGCGCGGCGTCGCCCACCAGGACAGTCCTGCCGCGGACGAAGGAACCAAGGTATGGGGTGGTCCAGATGCGCTGCGCGAGGGAGTCCGAGGGAGTGGCGGCGGCCAGCACCTGGCGTATGGCCGGCGCGTGCCCGGCGTAGCGCTCCCGTGCCTGTGCCAGGGCTGAGCCCACGTCGATGCCATAGGGGCCCAGCCCGGACCGGTAGCTGGCGTACCAGAAGAACCCGTCCAGCGAGGGAACGATGCCGAACAGGTCGCCACGGCCCCAGTACTCGCCCAAGTGGTCCGGGTCAACCGGGGAAGGCACGGTCCCGCGCAAGGCAAAGTACGGGGTCAGCCGGGCGGCGGTGCTGGCACCCCAGGCCGCGCGACGGACCACGCTGTGCACGCCGTCGGCCCCTATCGCCAGACTGCCGTTGGCCGGAAGGTCCTTAACATGGCTGGTAATCCGGCGGACGGTCCCGGGCACGGCGGCATCGAGCAGCCGCAGCAGGTCAATCCGCGAAATACCGAACATCTCCCCGGCGTCGACGGTGACCCACTGCTCACCCCCGGCGTTCCGGACCGACGCGCTGCCAAGCACCGGGCTTGCCGCGCGCGCCTCCTCCAGGACCCCCAGCCGCGCCAGCGCCCGCTGGGCGTTGGGCCACATCCCCAGCGCGGTGCCGACGGTGGGCAGTTCCGGCCGCTTTTCGTAAATGGTCACGTGGAACCGCGCTGGGTCCAGGGCGGCAGCCAGTGCCAGCCCGGAAATTCCTCCGCCAACGATCGAGATCGCTTCCATGGGCGCTATTCTACTACTTTTGTAGTGAGCGGGAAGGGGCAATTACACTGGGCCCATGCCTGACCGCCGGACCCAACTCCTGGACGCCGCCTTGACCGTGGTGGCGGACAAGGGGATGAAGGGCCTCACCCACCGGGCCGTGGACGCCGCGGCGCA
>DATCVX010000395.1:0-2777 GCA_036566705.1 Arthrobacter sp.
TGGCGGTCTCCACCGTCGGGGGAACCACCTGCAGGCTCTCCGCCGTCTGCACGCACCTGGGCGGAATCGTCCACTGGAACGACAGCGAACTGACGTGGGACTGCCCGCTCCACGGCTCCCGGTTCAGCAGCGACGGCCGACTCCTCGAAGGCCCCGCCACGAAGGACCTCCCCGCGGCGGAGAAGGCTTGATTCCGTCGGACGGTGGGGCCGGAACCGAGGACAGTGGCGCTGGATTTCCGCTGCCTGCCGGGGCCGGCGGTCGTGTCGGTGGGGTAGGGCATGATGGAGGAATGCAGGAGCAGCAACCGCCGGAAGCGGGTCCGGACGCCCTTCCCGGCACCCCCATGGGCCGGTTCAGCCGCCCCACCCGGGACTGGTTCCTGGGCGCCTTCTCGGAGCCCACCCCTGCCCAGGACGGCGCCTGGAACGCCATCTCTTCGGGTTCCCATGCCCTGGTGGTGGCGCCCACCGGCTCCGGCAAAACACTCACCGCCTTTCTTTGGGCGCTGGACCGGCTGCTGGCGTCGGCGCCTGCCCCGCCTCCTGAGCTGCCCGGGCTGGACGCTCCCGCCGGGAAAGGCCGCCGCCCGCGGGCGCCCAAACGCAAGACCCGCGTCCTGTACATCTCGCCGCTGAAGGCCCTCGGCGTCGACGTCGAACGGAACCTCCGCGCACCCCTGATCGGCATCACCCAGACAGCCAAGCGGCTGGGGCTGCCCGCCCCGCTGATCACCGTGGGGGTCAGGTCCGGGGACACCACGACGGCGGACCGCCGGGCACTGCTCAGCAACCCGCCGGACATCCTCATCACCACACCGGAATCGCTGTTCCTGATGCTGACTTCCAGGGCCCGGGAAACCCTGACGGAGGTGGACACCATCATCGTTGATGAGGTCCATGCGGTGGCAGGCAGCAAGCGGGGCGCCCACCTTGCAGTTTCGCTGGAACGGCTCGACGCGCTGCTGCCGAAGCCCGCCCAGCGGATCGGGCTGTCAGCTACGGTTGAGCCCCGCGAGCTGGTGGCCCAGTTCCTGGCCGGCGCCGCGCCGGTGCAGATCGTCGCGCCGCCGTCCCGCAAAAACTGGGACCTCACGGTGTCCGTTCCGGTGGAGGACATGTCCGACCTCCAGGGCGCCGCGGGGGCGTTCGATTCCGGGCCGGCGTCCGGGCTGCAGCCCCAGGCCTCCATCTGGCCGCACGTGGAGGAAAAGATTGTTGACCTGGTGCTGGCCAACCAGTCCACCATCGTCTTCGCCAACTCCCGCCGCCTAGCGGAGCGGCTCACCGCCCGGCTCAACGAAATCTACGCGGAGCGGCAGCTGGTGGCCGTCGGCGGCGGCTGGGGGGACTTTGAGCCGGGGACTGCCGCAGAAACGCCGGCGGGTGTACCGGCCGCGGGTGTCCCGGTGTCCACGGCGACGCCGGCACACATGATGGCGCAGGCCGGCAGCACGGCGGGCGCCGATCCGGTGCTCGCCCGCGCTCACCACGGCTCTGTCTCCAAGGACCAGCGTGCCCTGATTGAGGACGACCTCAAGTCCGGCAGGCTGCGCTGCGTTGTGGCCACCTCGTCCCTGGAACTCGGCATCGACATGGGCGCCGTGGACCTCGTGGTCCAGGTGGAGTCCCCGCCGTCGGTGGCCAGCGGCCTGTAGCGGGTGGGCCGTGCGGGCCACCAGGTGGGAGAAGTTTCGCAGGGCGTGCTCTTCCCCAAGCACCGGGCAGACCTCGTGCACACCGCCATCACCGTTGAGAGGATGCTGGAAGGGAAAATCGAACGGCTCTTTGTCCCAGCCAACCCGCTGGACATCCTGGCCCAGCAGACCGTCGCGGCCACTGCCCTGGGCAGCATCGACGTGGAGGAATGGTTCGCCACGGTGCGCCGGTCCGCCCCCTTCGCGTCCCTCCCCCGGTCAGCGTTCGAGGCCACCCTTGACCTCCTGGCAGGACGCTACCCCTCCGACGAATTCGCCGAACTCCGACCGAGGATCATTTGGGACCGCAACGCCGGCACCATCGAAGGCCGGCCCGGAGCCCAGCGGCTGGCGGTGACCTCGGGCGGCACCATCCCGGACCGGGGACTGTTCGGCGTCTACATCATCGGCACCGAGGTTGAAGGTTCGGCCTCACCTGGCGGGGACGGCAAAACATCCACACCCTCGCCGGCCAAGGGCGGCCGCCGCGTGGGCGAGCTGGACGAGGAGATGGTGTACGAGTCCAGGGTGGGCGACATCTTTGCCCTCGGAGCCACGAGCTGGAAAATCGAGGACATCACGCACGACCGCGTCCTGGTGTCGCCGGCCTTCGGCCAGCCGGGGAAGCTCCCGTTCTGGAAGGGCGACTCGCTGGGGCGGCCGGTGGACCTGGGCCGCGCGCTGGGCGCCTTTGTGCGTGAATTGTCCGCGTCCGACGTCGGCCCTGCCACCGAACGCTGCAAGGCCAGCGGCCTGGACGACTTCGCCGCGAACAACCTGCTCCAGTACCTGGCGGAGCAGAAACTCGCCACCGAGGTTGTCCCCAATGACACCACACTGGTGGTGGAACGGTTCCATGACGAACTCGGCGACTGGCGGGTGATCCTGCACAGCCCCTTCGGCATGCCGGTGCACGCCCCCTGGGCCCTCGCCGTCGGGCAGCGCCTGCACCAGCGGTACGGCATGGACGGGTCCGCGATGGCCGCCGATGACGGCATTGTGCTCCGCGTTCCCATGATGGAGGACGAACCGCCCGGGGCGGAGCTTTTCCTCTTTGACCCCGAAGAGCTGGAGCAGATTG
>DATCVX010000396.1:0-3917 GCA_036566705.1 Arthrobacter sp.
CGCGGCGGCCGGGAACTCATCCAGACCGTGGTCACCAACTCGGCTGTGCCCGTTATTGAGACCGGCGAAGGCAACGTCCACATCTTCATCGACGAATCCGCCAGCGAGGACATGGCCGTGGAGATCCTGCTCAACGCCAAGACCCAGCGTCCCAGTGTCTGCAACACCGTTGAAACGCTGCTGGTGCACTCCGGATCCACCGTGCTGCCCGCCGTCGCCGCGGCCCTGCGCGCGGCAGGAGTCACCCTGCACGCGGACGAGCGCATCCGTGCAGCGCTGCCTGCCTCGATCGCATCCGAACCGGCCACGGACGAGGACTGGGGGACGGAGTACATGGACCTGGACCTCGCCGTTGCCATGGTGGACAGCCTGGACGACGCCGTCAATCACATCCGCACGTGGTCCACGGGCCACACCGAAGCCATCCTCACCAACAACCTCGCCAATGCCGAGCGCTTCATCGCCGAGGTGGATTCAGCAGCGGTCATCGTCAATGCGTCCACGCGCTTCACCGACGGCGGTGAGTTGGGCCTCGGTGCTGAGGTGGGAATCTCCACGCAAAAGCTGCACGCCCGCGGCCCGATGGGCCTGACCGAACTCACCACGACCAAGTGGATCGTGCAGGGCGAGGGCCAGGTCCGCGGGTAGCAACGCGGTAACATAGACGTAAAGTCCGGAACGGCGGGGACATCCGCTGCCACATCCTTTGAACCCTAGGGGAGAACATGCTGCTCCAGCAGATTGCCACGACCATCGCCGAAGGCGGAGAACACGCACCGGCCCCGCTGTGGGCTGAACCGTGGGTCTTCGGCGTGTCCATTTTTGCCATCCTGCTGGTGATGATGTTCATCACGCTGTCCTACTCCAACCTCGGCAACCGCCACTCCGCCACGGAAGAGCACGCCGATCCGCACCGCCAGCACCCGAACAAGCACGACCACGGCCAGGGCCACTAACATTTCACGCGTTCTGCACCGTCAAGGTGCCGAAGGACGGCTGCGGCTTGGCGTGATGGGCGGGACATTTGATCCCATCCATCACGGCCACCTGGTCGCGGCCAGTGAAGTAGCCGCCAAGTTCGGCCTGGACGAAGTGGTGTTTGTTCCTACGGGCCAGCCGTGGCAGAAGACCCATAAGCAGGTCAGCGAGCCAGAGCACCGCTACCTGATGACGGTGATCGCCACGGCATCGAATCCGCGTTTTACCGTCAGCCGCGTGGATGTGGACCGTCCCGGTCCAACGTATACCATTGATACTTTGCGTGACCTTCGGACCCAGCGTCCGGACGCTGACCTGTTCTTCATCACCGGTGCCGACGCACTGGCGCAGATCCTGTCGTGGAAGGACATCGACGAGCTGTGGTCGCTCGCGCATTTTGTCGGCGTCACCAGGCCCGGGCACGTGCTTGACGGCATGGGCAGGAAGGACGTCAGCCTCCTGGAGGTCCCTGCCATGGCCATCTCGTCCACGGATTGCCGTGCCAGGGTGGCCCGGAACAACCCTGTCTGGTACCTCGTGCCGGACGGTGTGGTGCAGTACATCGCCAAATATGGACTGTATGCCGAGGGTGCTGCCGCCACGGGTGTACGAACTACCGAAACAGACGAACCAGCCAGTACTGAATGAGTTCTCAATGAGTCAGGAACAGCCCCCCGTCCGCAGCCGCCGAGAACTTCGGCGGGCCAGAGATGAGAAGCAGGCTAACGGATCCACGGGTCCGGGCCAGGTTTCGCCTGCCTCGAAACAACCTCCGGCAACCCCGGCCGCTGACCAGGCACACGCCCAGCGTTCGTCCCAGATCAGGGCCCGGGACAGGGCTGCCCTGCGCGCTATCAAGGAACTTGAAGAAAAAGAGGAGCAGCTGGCGGCCGGGGGACCGCCCACCCGCCGGCAGTTGCGGCTGCAGCAGCTGAAGGAACAGGCCGTGACCTCCGCCAACCCGGTGGTGGCCGCCGCGCCGCTTGCCGAAGGTGGACCCAAGAATCCGTCCGTGCCGGCCCAGCAGCCCGCCGCTTCGCCTAAGAATGCCACACCAAAGTCTGCCAAGCCCGGGACTGCCCCTGCCTCGCCCGGCGGTCCGCATGTCCCGGACGGGATGAGCGTTGAACAGGCCCTGGCTGCCAGGACCCTGATCGCCGAACAGGCCAAGAACCAGCTGGCCAAGATGGAACATATCGCCTCGTTGGACCCGGAGGCCGTGGACCCGGAGATCCTTGCCGAGCAGATTGCCCTGGCCGAGCGTGCAGCGGTGCTGAACCGCCGCGCCATGGCCAAGCAGAAACTGGCCGAACAGGCCGCCCCGCCGGCTGCGGACGCTGCCCCGCGCCCCGCCCCTTCAACCGCCAGCAACCTGGCCATGGTCACTCCGTTGGAGTTCGTCCAGGTTCCTGGCGTTGACCGGCCCGTCATGAAGCCTCCGGCGACGTCCTATGTGCCGGTTCTCACCAACCCGGGGCCGAAAGTCCAGCCATCATCCGGCAAGGGCCGGCGTCCGGCTGATACGCAGCGGACAGCCGGGGCCGGCGAGACCCCCGCGGCCAGCGGCCGCTCCCGGGTCATTGCCAGGGCGGAGGCCGCGGCAAAGGCTGCCTCCCGGCCAAAGCCTGTGATCTTCAGCCCGGCTGAGGCGGCCGGGCAGTCGGATGACCTTTTTGACGACCTGCCCCGTATTCCGGCAAGCTCCGCCTACGGGCTGGATCCGCTTGACGCGGCAACTGCAGGGCTCGCCCGCGCAAAGAGGATGCGGATAATCCAGTTCTGCGTCCTCGCCTTCGGGATCGTTGCCCTGATTTCCGGGGTCATGCTCATTATCAGCGGCATCACGCGCTGACCTGGCTGCGGCCACCAACCATAGTTTTTGAAAACAACAAGGAGTCCCGTGACTGCATCAAATTCATCCATCGCCACAGCCCGCCACGCTGCCAAAGCAGCCGCGGACAAGATCGCCCAGGACATCGTGGCACTTGATGTCAGTGAGCGCCTGGCGCTGGCGGACGTGTTCCTCATTGCCTCGGCACCGAGCGAACGCCAGGTCAACGCCATCGTTGACGGCATCGAAGAGGAACTGTCCAAGCAGGACCTTCGCCCCGTGCGCCGCGAGGGCCGTTCCGGCGGCCGCTGGGTCCTGCTGGACTACTCCGACATCGTCATCCACGTCCAGCACGAGGAAGACCGCGTTTTCTACGCCCTGGAGCGCCTGTGGAAGGACTGCCCGGTGGTTGACCTGCAGCTGGGCGACGACACGTCGGCCAAGGCGCATGCAGGTTCCGAAGCAGAGTAAAGCAGCCTGAAAACTGCAGCGAAAAGCAGTACCGGCAGGCCGAATATGCCCGATTTGGAATTTTCGGAAATGCTGTTCTAAGATATTTGAGTTGCTTCGGGGAAACACCGGATCAGCGAAGAAATCTGGGGCTGTGGCGCAGCTGGTAGCGCACCTGCATGGCATGCAGGGGGTCAGGGGTTCGAGTCCCCTCAGCTCCACCGGATGATCCGCCGGAATCGAAAGATTCCGGCGGATTTTTTGTATCCGGCGGCTTTATTTCCCGTGCGGGAATGCGTACGGCCAGCCAACAAGTCTTGTCCCGGGAGTGCCGGCGGCAGACACGCCCCGTCCGATTGGCGTCCACGGCAATTCTGCATTAAGCTGATCAGGTTGCTTCCGGGAACGAGACTTCGGCGGAAACATAAGTTTGGGGCTGTGGCGCAGCTGGTAGCGCACCTGCATGGCATGCAGGGGGTCAGGGGTTCGAGTCCCCTCAGCTCCACCAAACACAAAAAAGCCACCCGGTCCGGGTGGCTTTTTTGCTTCCCGCCGCCGGCGCATTTCCCACAGCGGCGAATGATCAGATCCAGTCGGTCCGGCGCAGCGGCGGCTCCGCACCGCCCGGGCGTTGCACCAGGACCTGGTTCACACCGGT
>DATCVX010000397.1:0-3079 GCA_036566705.1 Arthrobacter sp.
CCAGGACGGCCACGCGCCGTGGTACGGAAAGTTGTTCGGTCATGCCGTTAACCCTACCGTCGGGCCGGACGCCGGATGGAACCGGAGGCTGTGCGTTACCTCCCACGCCGCCAGGACCGCCAGGCAGGCCGGCGGGCGAAAGGCAGCCGCGAATCAGCTCCCCGCGCCCACCCACTCAACCGTTCCATCGGAGAAGAACTGTTCCTTCCAGATAGGCACCTCTGCCTTGATCCGGTCCACCAGCTCGGAACAGACAGCAAAAGCCTGGCCCCGGTGCGCCGCCGAGACGGCACAGACCAGCGCAGGATCCCCGATTTCGAGGGTGCCGATGCGGTGGGCAGCCCAGATGCGCACCGGCTGCGTGGCGGACGCGTCGCCCGCATGCTCGGCAACAAGCCGGGCGACGACGTCGGCCATCACCTGGTGGGCCGTGGGGTGCGCGCTGTAACTGAGCCGCTCAACTGCCTTGCCGCCGTCGTGGTTACGGACGACGCCGCTGAAGCTGACCACCGCCCCGGCAGTGTCCGACTCCACCGCGGCGATGGCCTGGTCCACGGAGATGGGCTCCGCGCTCAGGACCGCGTGGACCACTTCGAAATCGGATTCAGTGCCCATTGTTGCCCTCCAGTTGGTCGCAAAGGTGCCCGATCACTGGGTCCAGGACGGACAGTCCGTCCATGACGCCCTTGGGTGAACCGGGCAGGTTGACGATGAACGTGCTGCCGTGCGCGCCGGCGTGGCCGCGGCTGAGCGCCGCCAGCGGTGTTTTGGCCGCGCCTGCCCGCCTGATGGCTTCCATGATGCCCGGGATCTCCCGGTCCAGGAGCGGCAGCGTGACGTCGGGCGTGCGGTCGTCCGGGCTGAGCCCGGTGCCCCCGCTGGTGATCACGACGGCGGGATGCTGGGTGAGGAGCGCACGGATGGCCGCACCCACGGGCTCACCGTCCGGGACCACCATGGCGGGGAACGTCTCGAAGCCGTGCTCGGTGAGCCAGTCGATGATGACGGGCCCGGTTTCATCCTGGTAGATTCCCGCGGCGGCCCGGGTGGACGCGATGACCACCCCCGCCTTCCGGCCCTGGACGTCGCCGTGCCGGTGCGGCTCCGGCAGGAAGGTACTCTCAGTGCTCACAGTTTCCAGTCCCCGCTCTTGCCGCCGCTTTTCGCCAGCACCTTGATGTCCGTCAGGACAGCGTGCTTGTCCACTGCCTTGATCATGTCGTACACGCTGAGGGCGGCCACGGACGCCGCAGTGAGGGCCTCCATCTCCACACCGGTGACTCCTCGGGTCTTGACCGTGGCCAGGATGGAGACGGAATCCGTGTGGAGCTCGAAGTCAACCGTCACCTTGGACAGCGGCAGCGGATGGCACAGCGGAATGAGTTCGGGCGTCTTTTTGGCCGCCATGATGCCGGCGACGCGTGCCACGGCCAGGGCATCGCCCTTGGGCAGGCCGCCGGATCCCAGCAGGGCCAAGACGTCGGAGGTGGTGTTGACGGTGGCCGTAGCGGTGGCTTCCCGGGTGGTTTCGGCTTTCGCCGACACGTCCACCATCTGGGCGCTGCCGTCCTGGCGAAGGTGGGTCAGGCTTGGTTCTGGATTCACAGCATCCATACTTCCACCTCATCACCCTCTGCGAGCGCCGAGACGCCGACAGGGACGTGGACCAGGGCGTTGGATCCCGCCAGCGCGTGCATCAGGTGCGAACTTTCGCCGCCTTCGAGGCGCACGGTCCCGTCGGGCTGGAGGCTGCCGCGGCGGACCTGGTGCTTGTGCGCGGGCGAGCTGAGTCCGTGGGCCAGCCGGGCGCGGACGGGTGTGCGTGGCGCCGGCGATCCGAACAGCCCGGACAGCACTGGCCGCAGGAACATTTCGAAGGACACCAGGCAGCTCACCGGATTCCCGGGGAAGCCGAGGAAGGGAACCCCTTCGAAGGTACCGATTCCCTGGGGGCCGCCGGGCTGCATGGCGACGTGGAGGAAGTCGGCGCCGTGCCCTTCGAGCACCTGACGCACCACCTCGTAAGCCCCCATGCTCACTCCGCCGGTGGTGACAATCAGGTCCACCGACGGCGCGTGGCTGCTCAGCAGGGCCTGGAGTTCTCCGGGGCTGTCCGTTGCTATCCGTGTGCGGACCACAGTCAGTCCGGCCTGGCGCATGGCGCTCTCCAGCAGGGTTCCGTTGGAATTGTAGATCTTGCCTGCCGGAAGGTCCTGGCCGGGTTCCACCACTTCATCGCCGGTGGTGACCAGCAGGACTGTCAGGGCTTTGTACACGGTGACATCGGCGAGGCCCAGGCCTGCCAGGAGCCCCAGCTGGGCCGGTCCCAGGAACGTCCCGGCGGCCAGCGCCTGCTCCCCCGCGGCGAGGTCGCTGCCCACGGACCGCACAAAGGTTCCCGCCGCCGTCGCCGGGAGCCAGACCGTGCTGTCCGTGCCGGGATCCGGGAACCGGTCCGGAACTGCCCTCTCCACAGGGACGACGGCGTCCGCGCCGGCCGGGATCGCGGCCCCGGTCATGATGGGGGCGGCGGTGCCCCGCTCCAGGGGCGCGGGCATGGCACCTGCGGGGACGGGGGCAGCCACACGAAGGTTCGCGCCGCCGTCGGGAATGACCGCACTCTTGACGGCAAAGCCGTCCATCTGGGAATTCGCGAACGGCGGCAGGCTGACGGGCGCCATGACGTCCGCTGCCAGGCCCCTGCCCAGCGCTTCCCACAGGGCCACCTGTTCGGTGCGTCCGGCCACGCTCAGCGGCGCGAGCAGGTCCATGACAGCTGAGAGGTGGGCCGCCACCGACCGCGCCTGGTGGCTTCCGGTGCGGTGGGTTCCGGAGTGCCGGGCGCCGTCGTTGTGCGTACCCTGAGCCGGGATAACTTCAGGCGGGACAACGTCGGGGGCGGGCGCGTGGCCGTGCGGATGCGGGTCGCTGGGCATGAGACTGCTTTCGGTTGCGGCCAGTTACGGTTTCACGTCAACTGTAATGGTGTGGAAGCCCGTGGCTCCGTCGGGCGCAACCGGCCTGCGCTCCTCCGCCTGCGCTTTGCCCTTGAGGTCGGTGGCACGGACCTGGACCTCAT
>DATCVX010000398.1:0-2535 GCA_036566705.1 Arthrobacter sp.
GGTCCCCGGCCGGCGGGCAGCCAGGCCGCCGCTGCAGTGGTGGCGGCCGGATGAGGGAGGCTACCAGCGCAGGAGTGGCAGACCTGATCCAGGAGGCCCGCGCCGCGTACCGGGATGACCCTGCGGCAACAGCAGCCTTGGAAGGCTACGCCACCCGGCTTGCCGAGCCACTGCGGGTCGCAGTGGCAGGAATGGTCAAGGCGGGCAAATCAACCCTGCTGAACGCCATCATCGGCGAGGAGATTGCGCCTACCGATACCGGCGAATGCACCCGCATCGTCACTTGGTACCGGTACGGGCACGCGCCGCGGATCACGCTGCACCCTGTTGACGGTGAGCCGCGCACGCTGCCGCTGAAGCGGGTTGACGGGAGGCTGGTGTTCGTCCTGGGCACCGAACGTGCCCAGGACGTGGAGCGGCTGGTCGTGGAGTGGCCCTCGGAAAGCCTGCGGGCCGTCACCCTGATCGACACACCGGGAATCGCGTCCCTGTCCGAAGACGTTTCCGCCCGGTCCGTCAGCTTCCTCACGCCGGGGGACTCGCCCTCCCAGGCCGACGCCGTCATATACCTTATGCGGCATATGCACGCCTCCGATCTTCGGTTCCTGGAGTCGTTCAGGGACACCGAAGCCGGACGATCCGGCACGGTCAATGCCGTGGCCGTGCTGTCCCGGGCGGACGAGATCGGCGCGGGGCGGATCGATTCCCTGCTTTCTGCCGGGGATATCGCCGAGCGGTATCGCCGGGACCACAGCCTGCGAAAGCTGGCATTGGGGGTGGTCCCGGTGGCCGGCCTCCTGGCGCAGAGCGCCAGGAGCATGCGACAGTCCGACTTCGAATCGCTGGCGCTCCTTGCCGGCATGGAGCGGGCGGCCCGCGAAAAGCTGCTGCTCTCTGCGGACAGGTTCCTGCGGGCCGGGGTGCCGGAGGGCCTTGGCGCCGAAGCCAGGGCATCGCTGCTGGAGCGGTTCGGGCTGTTCGGGATCAGGCTGGGTGTGGTCCTGATCCGGGCGGGGTTCACGGATCCCACGCCGCTGGCGCATGAACTGGCCCGGCGCAGCGGACTTGATCCGCTGCTGGCCCTGGTGGCCCGCCAGTTCCATGCCCGCGCCGACGCCCTGAAGGCACGCACGGCTTTGGTGGGAGTGGAAACCCTGCTCCGGACCACGCCGCCGCGCGAGGGCGCAGGGCACCTGGCTGCGGCACTGGAACGGCTCCAGGTCAACGCCCACGAATTCCGCGAGTTGCGCCTGCTCGCTACCCTGCGCACCACGGGAACGTCCCTCAACGACGACCTGGCTGACGAAGCCGAGCGGCTGATCGGCGGCGCAGGCACCGCGGCGCATCTCCGGCTCGGCCTCGAACCGGCGGCCACCCCCGAGGTGGTTGCGGCCGGGGCCCGCGAATGCCTGCGCCGCTGGCGGCTGGTGTCGGAGAGTCCCCTGACGGACCGTTCAGGGCAGGACGTATGCCGCGTGGTCATCCGCAGCTGCGAAGCCGTCCTCTCCGACTTCGCCGCCCTGCAGCTGAACCACTAGTCCCGCTTCCGCGACCGGAGCCAGGCATTGCTGGCTGGCATGAACAGCAGCACCAGCCCCACGAACGCCATCAGCATCTGGGACCCCCACAGCAGCCAGACATAGCTGCCGCCGTCCCCCTCGGGGACGAGGAAGGCCTCCGCCACCAGCACCGCGCCCACATGGGCGAGCAGCAACGGGATCATCAGCCAGCGGACCCAGCCCTGCCGGCCGTTGACAATCGCCAGGGCGGCCGCTTCGAGGAGGATCACCAGCAGCATGGCGCCCATGCTGCCCCAGAAGACAATCGCCGAAGCAGCCGTCAGCGCATCGGCGTCGCCCCCGGGTGCCATCCCATCCACAACTGCCCGCAGCCGTTCCAGGTGGGAATCACGGGTGAGGAAGGAACCTGCAAGCACGGCAAAACCGGCGACGAAGCTGAACACCCAGAGCGTTCCGGCCGCGCGGATCGAGCGCGGCGTGGGAGGCGCCACCACAATGGGCGCCGGCGTGGAATAGCTCAGACCCGGACGCGGCGGCGGCGCGGGCGGGCCGGAAGGCCGGGAAGGGGCAGGCTGGGCGGGACCCGGTGACGGGGCTGGCTCGCCTGACGGGGGTGCGGGCCGGGTGGTCCGCAGCTGCTGTTCTCCGTCCGGTTCCTGAGCCACGGGTGCTACTTCCGTTCGTCGGTATCGTGCGTGTCAGCATCCCCGCTGCTGGCATCGCCGTCGGCCTTTCCCTTCGCCTCAAGATCATCTTTGAGCTTCTTGAGGCGCGCAGCCTCGGCCTGGTTGCGGCGCCTGGCATCGAGGTTGCGGAGGAAGTCGGGGTCGTCGTCCGGGGACGTGGGGTGGCTGTAGTTCTGCCGGACCGGGGGATTGCCCCGCGGACGGCCGATGAGGAGCCACAGGATGGCCCCCAGCACCGGCAGGACAATCATCACGATGATCCAGGCGGGCTTGGAGATGCCCCGGGTGAGGCGTCCGTCAGTGCGGATCACGTCCACCAGTCCATACAC
>DATCVX010000399.1:0-3356 GCA_036566705.1 Arthrobacter sp.
CTTTGACGTCGTGGTCCAGCCCGGCGAGCGCCCTCAGCAGGGTGGACTTGCCGCAGCCGCTGGGTCCGAGCAGCGCCACGAACTCGCCGGGCGCGATGTCCAAATCCACGCCGTTCAGGACGCCCTTAGGACCGAAGCCGCGGATCAGGTCGCGTACGGAAACCGTGGGGACCTCCGCGGGAGCCGTGGTGCGGGCGCGGGCATTTGTATGGGAGGACGGTGCGACGGCGGTCAGCCCGCCAGGGTGCGCTGCCATGAGAGAGCCTTTCGTTCGATGAAGCGGACAATGCCGTCGGAGAGCAGGCCGAGAATGCCGTAGACGGCGAGCCCGAGGACGATGATGTTGGTCTGGCCGTAGGTGCGGGCGAGCTCCATCATGTAGCCGATGCCGCTGGTGGAGTTGATCTGTTCCACCACCACCAGGGAGACCCAGGCCCCGGTGACCGCAAACCGCAGGCCCAGGAAGAAGCCGGGCAGGGCGCCGGGGAGGACCACTTTGCGGATGAAGCCGGCCCGGCCCAGCCCCACGGTCTGTGCCAGTTCGACGTAGCGCAGGTCGATGCCGCGCAGGCCGGCGTGGGTCTGCAGGTAGATGGGGACGAAAACGCCCAGGGTGATGGTGAGGACCTTCATGGTCTCGTCGATCCCGAACTACAGGATGAGGAGCGGGATCAGGGCCAGGCCCGGGATGGCGCGTTTGATCTGCACCGGCCCGTCGATGAGTGCTTCGCCCGTGCGGCTGAGACCGGAGACGAGGGCCAGCAGTGCTCCGACGACGATGCCGAAGAACAGCCCCAGACCCGCGCGCTGGGCGGAGATGGCGAGGTTTTCCTGGAGCCGGCCGTCGGCGATCAGTTCGCCGGCGGTGGCCACCACGGTCCACGGTTCGGAGAGGATGCGGGGGTCCAGCAGCCCTGTTGCCGAGGCGGCTGTCCAGAGGAGCAGCAGCGCCGAGGGGCCCAGCAGCCAGGCGAGCCGCCGTCGTCGTCCGGGTCCCAGCCGGCGGCCGGTGGGCCGGACGTCGTCACGGCCGGCGAGTGCCGGGTTCTGGTGGGGTGCGACGGCGGCGCGCTCCACGGTTGCGGCGCTCATGCGGTACCGCCCTTTCCGGCCGCGGCGAAGGCGGTGCCCGCGATGGCTTCGTAGCGGGTGTCGTAGAGGTCCTTGGCCACGAGTTCCGGTTTCTTCTGTTCCTTAGCCAGGAGGTCGATGGTCTTCTGGTGCCGTTCGATGGCTTCGGTCCAGGACAGCGGAAGGTCCGCCTTGCCTGCGGCGTCGATGAGGTACTGGCCGTCCTCGCGGGAGAGGCCCTGGTCCTTGACGTAGTAGCCTTCGAGCCATTCCTGGGGGTGGTCCTCGATCCAGCGCTTGGCTTTGCCCCACACCTCGACGTACGCGGCGAGCGCCGCGGCCTTTGCGGGGTCGTCCAGGACCTTGGCGGGGGAATACAGGTGGCCCGGATCGTCACGCAGGCCGTGCCGGAGGGTGGAGCCGCCGTCGGACCCGTACTTGGAGAGGTAGCGCTTGATCTGGACTCCGCCCAGCGGTGCAGCGTCCACCTGCTTGCTGGACAGCGCTGTGGAGTAGGTGTCGCCGGTGCTGGGCAGCTCCACCAGCTTCACGTCGCCTTGCTCCAGGCCGGCCTTCTGAAGGATCCGCAGGACCAGGGCGCCCTGGGCCTGGCCCGGGCTGTAGGCGACCTTCTTGCCGCGCAGGTCCTGCAGCGAGGAGATTCCAGCGCCGGGGGCGATGCCCAGTTCGTAGAGCGGGTGGTTCACGGCGTCCTCCCGGAAGACGCTGGCAATGATCCGCACGTCCAGGCCGGTCCAGGTGGCGTGGATCGGCGGGATGTCAGCGACGGAGCCGACGTCCAGGGCGTTGGCCCGGAACGCTTCGGTGGTCTGCGGGCCGCCGGAAATGTTGGCGAACTCAACGTTGAAGTCCAGTTCCTTGATCAGGCCGGACAGCTCCAGGGCAACCTTGACGGTGGGGTCGCCCACGGTGATGGTGGTGCCGGCCGGGACCGTGGTGGCGAGCGGGGATGTTGCCTGGGTTGGCTGGGCGTTGCCGGCCGTGGCGCTCCCGCCGCAGGCAGTCAGGACGCCGAGTGCGGGCAGCGCCAGCAGGGCGCCCAGGGCGCGGCGCCGGGAAAAAGTGGAAGGCCCTTGGGTGGAGGGAGGCACGGACGATGCAGCGAAGGACATGGTGGCCTTTCTTCGGTGTGGGGGAGCGGCATGGGGAGGAGGGCGCAGCGAGGCAGGCCCCGGGCTGTGCCACGGAGCGGGATGAAGGGGAATCCGGGACGCTGACGCCGGTCAGCGGAGGTGGATCAGTGCCGGGGGCAACAGAAAGAACAGGAGGTGTGGGTGCCAGTAGTGCGGGTGGATGTGTACGGCATCGGGGTCCTCCTGTTCGTGATGCGATTGTTGCGGGACCGGCCTGGCCTGCGCTGTGGAACCACCTAAACACGGCCTGCACCGCCTTGGCCAGCACCCCGCAACGGAAGCTAAACGGGACGAAACCGGGCTACTTATGACGCCACGGAACGCGCAGTAAAAGGCCAATCCGGGCAACCCTGCGCCATGTTTCGCAACGCGGCTTCATCGGAACTTCATGTGGCGGAAGGCCTGCCGGAGGGCGCGAGTGTTTTGTTATCGCCGCAACAGTTCGGCGCCAATCGGCCCGCGGGAGGATCCTGGCGCGCCCGCCGGCTCCACAATTTAAGGACCTAACCCAGACCCCAAGGAGGGTGTGATGCGCAGTCCGGCCGCGTCAGGCGCGGTTTTTCCCACAGCCATTCTGCTGGCTTTGCTTTTCACGGGCTGCGGCCCGCAGGCGGGTCCGACGACGACGTCGGGTCCCAGCGCCGCCGTCACCTCCGCGACGGGAACAACAACTGCGATGCCGACGGCGACCGGCTCGCCGAGTGCCAGCGCACCGGCGTCGGCCGCCTGGACCAGCTACACAACGGCGGACGGGCAGCTGACGTTCGACCACCCGGCGGCGTGGAGCGTGAAGGATCCGGCGGGGGAGCTTCCCGAGGGCGGCGGTGCCTTCGCGGAAGTGATCAACCAGGCCGGCAAGCCGCTGGCGACTCTTCGGACCAACATGACAGTCGGGTCCACGTGCCTGGACCGGTACCCGTACTCGGTGCTGGATTCTGAGGAATTGCCCCTGCTGGCGCAGGGCGGTGCGGCACCGCGGTTCGTCTACGAGACCCGCGGGAACGATACGGCCCCGGGTCCGGCCGACACTCCCGCCGCGGCGTACGGCATCACGTCGGTCCCGGCTCCCACCGGGGACTCGGCGTCGTGCATCTTCCACTTCTTCAACTGGCCGCCCACTGCTGCCATGTT
>DATCVX010000400.1:0-4992 GCA_036566705.1 Arthrobacter sp.
CTGGACCAGGTGGACTCCTCCCCGGTGACCGCCGTCGCCGTCGAAGGCGCCTCCGACTCCCCCTCCACGATCCTGCTCGCGGCCTGGCTCACCCTGTCCCTGGACGCACCCGTCACGATCGTGGCGGACCCGGCCGGGACCGGCATCCGCCGGGTCCGGCTCTCCCGCCCCGGCGGCGACGTGCAGCTCTTCCGCCCCGGACTCTCCGTCGCGGAACTGACCCAACCAGGCCAGCCCGCCCAACGGATCTCCCTGCCACGCCGCAGCCTCAAAGACTGCCTCGCCGAAGAACTCCGCCGCCTCGACCCCGACGAGGTCTTCGGCCAAGTGGTCCGGTCTTGGAGTGGCCACCCAAAGTTGCAGATCCTGCCGAAACTGCACCGGCGGAAAGCGGACGGGCTGACTTCCCGGCAGGGCAGCTCGTCCTTGCTTAGCGATACTCACAGAAGACGCAATAGGAAGCGGCGAAAGACTATCGAAGGGTGGTCAGTAGGCGTTCTTGGCATGTTGGCCATGCTTGGGATCACTTACGCATCGTTCCAATACCCCGGGTGGTGACCTCGGGTCCAGCTATCCGCAGAATGCACGGAATGTGGGTGGCCACCAGGAGATCGCCGAGCACACCCGGGCACTACCGCAGCTACGCGGCGTCGAGCTGGCCCAGGCAGTAGTTCTTGAACCAATGACGGATCCGCTGTGGCAGCCTCGGATAAACCACGGCCGTGCATTTCATAGTGAAGTCGAAACGGCGGCCATGGCTTGCGCTCCAGGGCAATCCAAATCCGTCGCGCAGATGGTCCGGCAGCAGGCCGGCTGTGAGGAACCGCGCAAACGGCATGACGGCGCGGTACCAGAGCGGCCCGCCCTTGGGATGGAGGAGCCCGTGGGCCACCCGCACAGCAGCGTCGTCGGCGTTCAGGGACTCTATGCGGCTGTTCCAGTAAACGCGGAACGCGGCCCGGTCCGCCGGCCACAGCTCCGCCGGGAGCTGCAGGGCTGTCCCAAGTTTCGCGTAGTCGCGGTACATCAGGTCGGCCGTCTCTTCGTCGAGGGGTCCATAAACACGCTCGAAGACGGTCACGGCAGTGTCGTACAGCGTGGCCACCACCCACAGCTGCGACTCCGCGTCGAAGGCGCTGTATCCCTTGGAGGTTTCATCCGGGGCGCGCTGGACCGGCCCATGGGCGCGATTCACCCGGCGGCGGACGGCGGCCACCTGCCCGTCGGTGCCGTAGACGATGGCGTAGACGTAGGTGAGCGTGCCGCGCAGGCGGTCGAGCGGACGCTCCGTGAAGTGGCTGTGCTCGGCGACGCCGTGACCCACCGCCGGGTTGGCGATCTGCAGCAAAATGGCGCGGCCTGCCCCGGCGAGCAGAATGCCTTCTGCGCCTATGTCGGCAAGTCCCGGAACCATGCGCACAAATCTACCGGAGACAGCCAAAACCGGGCACCGCGGAAGCGGACGACGACGGCCGCCTCCCGCCGTCGTACGCCTCCGTTTTCTGCCGCAACATTTTGGCGAACCCGCCGCGTCCCCTATCCTTTGGTTAGCTAAGCCTTACCTAACCGCCGGAGATCCCTGTGACCCACCGATGCAGCACCGCCCTGCGACCCTCCCGCTCCTATGCCGTCTGAGATTTTCCGGGACACCTGGGGAATTCCGCACCTGCGGGCAGACTCCCCCAACGACCTGTCTTTCCTTCAGGGTTTCAACGCGGCCACTGACCGGTCCTGGCAGATCGAGATGGAACGCTGGCGCTCGGAAGGCCGGACCGCGGAGCATCTGGGCGCGGACGGGCTGGACTGGGACCGGTTTGCCCGGCGCGTGCGGCTGGACGACACCGCCCGCCGGTGCTTCGGGAACCTGGACGCTGACACCCGGCGCTGGTGCGCCGCCTACGTGGACGGGGTGAACCGTGGCCTGGAAAGCGGCCGCCGGGACGCCCCCGAGTTCCGCGCAACGGACACCGCGCCCGCCGCATGGGAGCCCTGGACGCCGCTCGGCGTTTTCCTGGTCCACCACATTCTTTTCGGCACCTTCCCGAACAAGCTCTGGCGCGAACACGTGGCTGCGACGCTCGGCGACGACGCGGTGGACCTGTTCAGCATCGAGGCCCCCGTGTGGGCCGGCAGCAACGCGTGGGCCGCCGCGGGAAGCCTGACCGCGTCCGGTTCCCCGCTCATCGCCGGCGATCCGCACCGGCTGCTGGAACTGCCGGGCGTTTACCAGCAGGTGCGGCTGGCCTGCCCGGAGTTCGACGCCGTCGGGCTGGCTTTCCCGGGCGTCCCCGGAGTCCAGCACTTCGGCCACACGGGGTCAGCCGCGTGGGCAGTCACCAACGCGATGGCCGATTACCAGGATCTGTTCCGCGAGCAGCTGCGGGACGACGACGGCGTGATGTCGGCTTTGGGGCCAAACGGCTGGGAGCCGGTCCACACGCACCATCAGGAAGAGATGCTGGTCCGCGGCTCCGCCCCGGAGACAGTGGAGGTCATCGAAACTGCCCGCGGTCCGGTCATTGCGGGAGGGGCCGACGGCGGTGCGCTGAGTCTGCGGACGCCCGCCCGGGCGGCAGGGTCGCTGGGGTTCGAGGCCCTCCTGCCGCTCCTGCGGAGCCGTTCCGCGGCCGATGTGGAAGCAGCGCTGGACGCGTGGGTGGAGCCCGTCAACTGCGTGCTGGTGGCCGATTCCACAGGCGATGTCCGCGAGCTGGTGGCAGGGAAGGTCCCGGCCCGGAACCGGCTCAACCGGGTTCGCCCCGTCCCGGGATGGTCGGCGGACCACCAGTGGACGGGAGCGTGGGAGAAGCTGCCACGGTCCCATGTCCCCGAGCTCGCGGTGAATGCCAACGACCGTGACTCCGGCGGCGGGGACCAGCTGGGGCTGGAGTTCGCCCCGGCCCACAGGGCCCGGCGGATCAGGCACCTGCTGGAGGAGCGGGGGCCGGGGCTGGACGCTGGTTCCATGCAGCGGATCCATGTGGACACGCACCTCGGGTCCTGGCCGGTGCTCCGCGCGCTGCTGCAGGAACCCGTTGCGCTGTCGGCTGCGGCGGGTGCCCTCCGGGAACGGCTGCTGTTGTGGGACGGCCACATGGATGGGGACAGCGGTGACGCCGGAGTGTTTGCGGCCTGGCGGTCAGCACTGGTCCTGGCCCTGGCGCGCACGCCCAAACTGCTGCCCCTGGCCGAACCGCACGCCCACTCCCCCTTGTTCGGGCCCTGGCTCTTCGCCGCGTCGCGGGTGGGCTTCGCCCTCGAAACGCTGATCGCAGACGGTCCCGCCGCGGGCGTCGACGTCGCCGGGGCCGCACGCGAGGCGCTGGAGGAAGTGGCCGCGGCAGCACCTGCGGCCACTTGGGGATCCAGCCACACTGTCCTTCCGCTGCATGCCCTGGACGATCACGAACCCCGGGAACTGGCGCCCACTGTCCCGGTCACGAAGCTGTCCGGCGACACCGGCTGCGTCCTGTCCACCGAAAGCCTGCCCGGCGTGACCGACAGGTCCTTCCGCGGGCCCGTGGCCCGCTACGTCTGGGACCTGGCCGACCGGGCGGCGAGCCGCTGGATCGTACCGTTCGGCGCCGCGGGGCATCCGGACGATCCGCACTTTGCCAGCCAGCTGCCGCTTTGGGCGGAAGGCAAACTCATCCCCGTCGTCACCGACTGGGAGCAGCTGACCAAGGAGAACCATGACCCACGCTGACACCGCCGCTCCGCTCTCCGCCCGGGACGCCGTCTTCACGGAGGAACTGCCCGGCCTGGGAAAGCTGCGGCTCATTCCGCTGGCCCCGGAAAGTGACGCCGACTTGCTCCACGGCTGGGTCAGGGAGGACCGGGCCAGGTTCTGGGGCATGCAGTCCATGAGCCGGGACGAGGTCCGGGACATCTATCTGTTCGTGGACAGCCTGGACACTCATCACGCCTTCCTGATGTCCCTCGACCACGAGCCGGTAGGCCTGTTCCAGACCTACGAGCCGCTGCAGGATCCTGTGGCCGAGGCCTATCCCGCCCGCGCCGAAGATACCGGGATGCACCTGCTGCTCGCTCCGGCTGCCCGTCCGGTCCGGAACTTCACAGCCACCCTGCTGGGCGGCCTGGTCCGGTTCCTGCTGTCCGACCCTGCCAAGGACCGCGTGGTCGCGGAGCCGGACGCCCGGAACAGCAAGGCGATCGGGCGCCTCGTGGGCTTCGGGTTTGAGGCCGGGGCCAGTGTGCAGCTGGCCGAGAAGGAAGCGCAGCTGGTGTTCCTCACCCGCGAACGTTTTGAATCCCGGCGGCCCGGGCTGCACGGCCGCCCTGACCGGCAGGACTGATTCCAGCCAGCCTTCCTACACCCAGACCTTGTAGCCGGTGGATTTGTCGAAGAGCCTCCGCGTAAAGGCTCCTGATCCCGCTATCCAGAGCACGGAATCATCATCGGCGGCCTGCTCGACCACGCCGGTGATGACATGCTCGCCCATCAGCCACACTTCCACGGTGTGGCCTGTCAGCCGGGACCAGTCGCTGCGCAGCCCACGGAGGCTGGTGGTCCGGGCCGGGCATGTCGCCACAGATGACATGGTCTACCAGCCCCGCTCGGCGAGGCGGTGGGGCTGCGGGATCTCGTCGACGTTGATGCCCACCATGGCTTCGCCCAGGCCGCGGGAGGCCTTGGCGATGACGTCGGGATCGTCATAATACGCAGTGGCCCTCACGACGGCCGCGGCACGCCGGGCCGGGTTGCCGGACTTGAAGATACCCGAGCCGACGAACACACCGTCCGCGCCAAGCTGCATCATCATCGCGGCGTCGGCCGGGGTGGCGATGCCGCCGGCCGTGAACAGCACAACCGGAAGCTTGCCGGTGGTCGCGGTTTCCTTGACCAGTTCGTACGGTGCCTGCAGTTCCTTGGCGGCGACGTAGAGCTCGTCCTCCGGCAGTGCAGCGAGCTTGAGGATCTCGGCGCGGATCTGGCGCATGTGCGTGGTGGCGTTGGAGACGTCTCCGGTG
>DATCVX010000401.1:0-16784 GCA_036566705.1 Arthrobacter sp.
GCATTCCCGTCCTGCACCTTTATGCGGGCTCGGGATTTATCGGTGACTCCTGAGCGTTGAACAGGCCATGAGCATCTTCGGAAACAAGATATTTGGCAACAAGGCGACGGACGCCACCCAGGACCTGCTGCCTGCGGACCACCCTGCCGGCAGCGCCGGAAAGTCGGACGCCGAGTGGCGGCAGGAGCTCACGCCAGAGGAGTACCACGTGCTGCGCCAGGCCGGAACCGAACGGCCCTTCACCGGCGAGTACTGGGACACCCACACGGCCGGTGTGTATCAGTGCCGGGCCTGCGGCGCCGAGCTTTTCACGAGCAACGAGAAATTCGATTCGCATTGCGGCTGGCCGTCCTTCTGGGCCCCGCTGGCGGAGGGCACGGTCCGCTATATCCACGACCGGACGCTGGGCATGGAGCGGGTGGAGGTGCGCTGCGCCAATTGCGATTCGCACCTGGGCCATGTCTTTGAGGGCGAGGGCTACGGAACGCCGACTGACCAGCGCTTTTGCATCAACTCCGTCTCGCTGAAGCTCGTCCCCCGCGAGGACGCGCAGGAGCAGGACACCGCCGGGTCCTGATTGCCGGAAGCGCCGGGCCAGCCACCGCCCACGCTGGAGCTGGAGATGCTGTTGCGGCACTCGAGCTTGAGAGTTTCTTATGCTCAGCCATATTTTGAGTTAGGGAATCTGGTTGCTTGCTACGCTCGCCGTAGACGCCCAAGCAACCAGAAAGGCAGCCTCCGATGACCGAAACCGTGATCATTGCCCCCGCCAGGATTTCCGCCGACAATCCAGGCTGGCTCCGGCTTAAGGCTGCCGCCACGTCACTCCAGCTGCTCCAGGCCCAGGACGGATCCGTCCCCGACCAGGACGCGCATCCGGCCGCCGCGGGCCATGTTGCCGTAATCGTTGAATCCATTGAGGAACTGGCTCCCGGGTTCCCGCACGACGCCGCTTACCTCGCGGCTGTCACGGCCGATTTCCGGGCCTGGGCCGAGGCCGGTTTCGGCGTACCGGATTTCCTGGCGTCGCTGCTTGCCTTCCAGCCACAGGAACAGCGCGAGGACGGCCTCCAGCACCTGGTGGTCTTCCCCATGTACACCCAGAACGGCAGCAGCAGCCGGCTGGTGGAGGCCGTGCTGATCGAAGTCATCTGGCCGGAGTTCATCGCCGCGCTGGAGGCCGGGGATTACTCCAACCGGCTTTTTGTGCCGATCCGCTTCCTGGACTTCACGGCCGGTTACAACACCAACTCGGCCGTGCTGTTCCCGGAGACCGTGGCAGTCCGTGCGACTCCCACCTTCACCTGGGGCGCCATCTTCGCGGACCGTGAGGCGGCCCGGTTCCGCCGCGTCCTGCGCGCCGCCGCGGACATCACGTCCCTCGAACTGCCGGCCGGTGCCGCGGAGCTGCTCGAGGACCAGGAACTGGCAGAGGCGACGTTCGTGATGTGGGACCTGATCCACGACCGGACCCACATGCGCGGCGACCTGCCCTTTGACCCGTTCATGATCAAGCAGCGCATGCCGTTCTTCCTCTACTCGCTCGAAGAGCTTCGCTGCGACCTCACGGCTTTCCGCGAATCGGTGCGGATTGAAAAGGACGGCGACGCCGGCCCGGTTGCCCGCAGGCACGCGAAGCTGGTCCAGTACGCCATCATCTTCGACCGGATCTTCCGCTTCGCCATCACCGGCAGCCGGGTCCGCAACTATGACGGCCTGGGCGGCCAGCTATTGTTCGCCTGGCTGCACCAGCAGCATGTGCTGCACTGGACGGACAGCAGGCTCAGCATCGACTGGGACCGGGTGGCGGAAGCGGTGATCGCCCTCGGCGCAAGGATCGATGAGCTGTACTGGCGCTCCATCGACCGGCCCAAGACGGCGCACTGGCTCGCCGCGTACCAGCTGATTTCCGGCACGGTAACCCCCAGCCCGGCGTCGGTCTGGGCCAAAGGCCCGGATGCCCTTCCGCTCTCCGGCCCCCCGCGCGGCCTGACGGACCAGGTGCTGGACGACGAATTCCCGCTGTCCATGTTCTACGAAGCCCTGGAGAAGAAGATGCGACCGGTCATTGAATCCACCGCCGGAATCACGGGCAGTTCCGCCCTGTGACGAAAACCGAAGCGGTGAATACCGGCAGCGCTCCGGCGGGTGGCGGCGCCCTGAATGTGCTGGTCACCGGCGGCAGCGGCGCCTCCGGTGTCGCGGTGGCGTCGGCGCTCCGGCGGGCCGGGCACCGGGTCTTCACTGTCGGCTCGGACCGGGCCCGCATCGAAGATGCGGCGAGGCAGGCGGGCGACGGCGTCACCCCCCTTGTGTGCGACCTCGCGGACCTGGCCGCCGTGCGCGGCCTCCGGGAGACCCTGGCGGGAACCGCCGGGCGGATGGACGCCGTAATCCACCTCGTGGGCGGCTGGCGCGGCGCGAAGGGCATTGCAGACCAGGACGACGCCGACTGGGACTTCCTGGAGCGCGGTGCCATCACCACGCTCCGGAACGTGTCCCGGGTCTTCTACGACGACCTGGCAGCTTCCGGAACCGGCAGGTTTGCCATGGTCTCGTCCACCGCGGTAGACCACCCGACGGCGGCGACTGCCAGCTACGTGGCCGCGAAAGCCGCCGCCGAAACCTGGACCATGGCCATGGCGGAAGGCTTCGGCCGGACCGCGCCCGGCACTGACGGCCCGGGCGCTTCCCCGGGGGGTGCCGCCGTCGTACTTGTGGTCAAGGCCCTGGTTGACGCGGACCTGCGAAGGGCGCATCCGGAGCGGAAGTTTGCCGGTGCCACCGACGTTGAAGACCTGGCTGCCGCCGTCATTGGCCTGTTCAGCCGGCCGGCCGCCGAGCTGAACGGCCGCAGGCTGCTGCTGGCCACCTGACCTCCCTAGACTGAAAGCGTGAACAAAGCGATGACAACCACAGCCGAATCCGGCACGCACACCGCCGGCCGCCTCCATGACCCCTCCGTCCGCGGGTTCGCGTCGGACAACTACTCGGGGGTCCACCCCGAGGTCCTGGCCGCCCTCGCGGCGGCCAACGACGGACACCAGGTCTCCTACGGCGAGGACGTCTACACGGCCCGGCTGCACGAACTCCTGGAGAACCACTTCGGGGCCGGCATCGAAAGCTTCCCGGTGTTCAACGGAACAGGCGCCAACGTCCTGTCCCTCCAGTCGCTGCTGCCCCGCTGGGGCGCCGTCATCTGCGCCTCCACCGCCCACATCAACATGGATGAGAACGGCGCGCCGGAACGGATCGGCGGCATCAAGCTCCTCCACGTTCCCACGCCGGACGGGAAACTGACCCCGGAACTCATTGACCGCGAGGCCTGGGGCTGGGGCGACGAGCACCGCGCCCAGCCGCTGGCAGTCTCCATCACCCAGACCACCGAACTGGGCACCTGCTACACGCCTGCCGAGGTCCGGGCCATCGCAGACCACGCCCATGCACGGGGCATGAAGCTCCACATGGACGGCGCCCGGCTGGCCAACGCCGCGGCCCACCTGCAGGTGCCGCTTCGGGCGTTCACGCGCGACGCCGGCGTGGACATCCTTTCCTTCGGCGGCACCAAGAACGGGCTGCTGTTCGGCGAGGTGGTGGTGGCCCTGAACCCCGAGGCTGCCCACGGCCTGGTCTACCTGCGCAAGATGAACATGCAGCTGGCTTCGAAGATGCGGTTTATGTCCGCACAGTTCATCGCCCTGCTGGAGGACGGTCTCTGGCTCCGTTCGGCGTCGCACGCCAACGCCATGGCGGCCCGCCTCCGCGCGGCGGTGGACACCATCGACGGTGTCCGGCCCACGCAGAAAACCGAATCCAACGGAGTGTTCGCCGTCCTGCCCGAAGGCGTGGCGGACAAACTCCGGGAATCATTCCGTTTCTACGACTGGAATGAAGCGGCCCGGGAAGTCCGGTGGATGTGCTCTTTCGATACCAGCGAGGAGGACATTGATGAGTTCGTGGCCGCGATCCGCAAGGAGCTGGCCGCCTACAACGCCGGCAGCACCACCACGTAGCATGGGGCGGCGGACGGCGAGCCTGCACAGGCTCTCGCCCGCCGTTGCGTAATCTGCGATGGTGAACGCACTCGCCCAGGTTCCCCCGGAGTTTCTCCACGCCTTGGGAACCCTCAGGAAAGCACAATGCCGCAGCGAACTGCGGCTGGCCGAGATTCCGGCACCGGCACGCCTGGCGCCCTTTGCCGTGGCGCTCGGCGCGGAGGTGATGGCCTCCGGCTCCGCGGGTGCCACCACCCCCGTCCATGGACCCGCGGCAATGGCCCTGGCCGCCGCGGCAGGCACCGAGGACGACGAGGACACCGAGCTGGCCACCGGCCGGTTTATCCTGCTGCACGATCCCGACGGCTCGGCCGTCTGGGACGGGGAGTTCCGGATCGTGACCTACATCCGGGCACAGCTGGAACCGGAAATGGGCAACGACGAAATGCTGGGAACAGTCGCCTGGACGTGGCTGGTGGAGGCCCTCGAAAACCACAAGGCCCCCTACCGCGCCGCCGGCGGCACCGCCACCCGGGTCCTCTCGGAGAGCTTCGGAACCCTCGCCGACAGGCCCGGGTCGATCGACATCGAACTTCGCGCGTCCTGGACTCCGGCGTCGTCTGACGTCACCGCCCACCTGGAAGCGTGGTCGGACATGGTCTGCACGTTCGCCGGCCTGCCGCCACTGCCGGACGGGGTATCGCCATTGCCGAACCGGCGCCGGAACTAGCCCGGAATCCCTGTACCCCCTTGTCGGTAAACTGAAGGCACCATGACCCCTCACATTCCGGATAACACCACAGCCGGCGCTCCGGCTGCTGACACCACGCCCCACATCACGGTGGATGGCTTCGACAGCCCCATCCCCGTGGTCATCGACCTTGACGCACCGCGCGACGGCGTACCCCTCGTGATCGAAACCCGGTCCGGGCTGGAGCGCTGCGCCGCTGCCATCGCCGCCGGCACCGGACCCGCCGGCGTGGACGCCGAGCGAGCCTCGGGATTCCGCTACGGCCAGCGTGCCTTCCTGGTCCAGATCCGGCGCGAAGGCTCCGGCACCTGGCTGATTGATCCCGAGCCCTTCGAAAACCTGGACATCATCAACGACGCCCTCCAGGGCGTGGAATGGATCCTGCACGCGGCCAGCCAGGACCTGCCGTGCCTGTCGGAACTGGGCATGTGGCCGGACAGGCTTTTCGACACGGAACTGGCTGCACGGCTCGCCGGACTCCCCCGCGTCGGGCTTGCTGCCGTGATCGAGCAGCTGCTGGGTTTCGGCCTGGCCAAGGAGCATTCCGCCGCCGACTGGTCCACCCGCCCCCTGCCGGAACCCTGGCTGCGCTACGCGGCCCTGGACGTGGAAGTCCTCACCGAACTGCGTGAGGAACTCATCGAACTGCTGGAGGCGGACGGCAAGCTCGAATACGCGGAGCAGGAGTTCGCGGCCATCCTCGAGGCCGGCGTTGCCCCGCCCCGGGTTGACCCGTGGCGCAAGACCTCCGGCCTGCACCAGATCCGTGACCGCCGCCAGCTCGCAGCGGTCCGCGAGCTGTGGCTGGAGCGCGATTCGCTGGCGCAGAAGCGGGACGTGGCACCTGGCCGGCTCATCCCGGATTCCGCCCTCGTCTCAGCCGCGAAAGCGATGCCCTCCACCGTTCCCCAGCTGCTCGGCACCAAGGGTTTCCACGGCCGGGCGGCCCAGCGCGAAGCGCCGCGCTGGCTCCGCTGCATCGCGGCTGCACGTGACCTGACGGACCTGCCCCCGCTGCACCTGCCCACCAACGCCCCGCCCCCGCCCCGGGTGTGGGCCGACCGGGACCCCGAGGCGGCCGCACGGCTCGCCACGGCACGGCCGCTCCTGCAGGAGAAAGCGGAGGAAACCAACCTCCCGCTGGAGAACCTGCTGACGCCCGACTACCTGCGCCGCATCGCCTGGCGCCCGCCGGCAGAGATCAGCGAAGAAACGGTTGCCGGGGAGCTCCGCGCCCTCGGCGCCCGGGAATGGCAGGTTGAACTGGTGGCTCCGCTCATCACGGCGGCGTTCCTGAACCCCCAGCCCTTGCCGCCCAAGGAACCCAAGGCAGCCCCGGCCGCCCAGTAAACGCCTCCCCGCCGAGCCTTGCACACTAAGTTACTGGCGAGTAACATAGTGTGGACTGCCGTCCGGAACAGTGCTGCCCTTTGGCCTGTGACCGGCGCCAACGTCTCGATGAGGAGTTATACGTGAGCCACCACGGAAGCAGCGGAAATCCGCGCACTGTCCGCGACGTCGTTTTTGTTGACGGCGTCCGCACACCCTTCGGCCGGGCCGGCGAAAAAGGCATCTACGCCGGAACCCGAGCCGACGACCTGATGGTCAAATGCATCCGCGAACTCCTTCGCCGCAATCCGTCGCTGCCTGCCGGACGCGTGGACGAGGTGGCCGTCGCCGCCACCACCCAGACCGGTGACCAGGGCCTGACGCTGGGGCGTACTGCGGCGCTCCTGGCCGGCCTCCCCCGCTCAGTCCCCGGATTCGCCATCGACCGCATGTGCGCCGGTGCCATGACCGCTGTGACCACCACGGCCAGCGGCATCGGCTTCGGCGCCTACGACGTGGTGATTGCCGGCGGTGTGGAGCACATGGGAAACCACCCGATGGGCTCCGGCGCCGACCCCAATCCGCGCTTTATGTCCGAGCGCCTGGTGGATCCTGCCGCACTGAACATGGGCAACACGGCCGAGAACCTGCACGACCGCTTCCCGGCCATCACCAAGGACCGCACCGACGCGTACGCCGTCGCCTCACAGGACAAGCTGGCTGCCGCCTACGGCAACGGCCAGATCCAGCCCGACCTGGTGCCCGTGGCCACGCTCAAGCCGGGGGAAGGCTGGACCCTGAACAGCGTTGACGAGCCGCCCCGGCCCGGCACCACGCTCGAGGACCTGGCCGCACTCCGCACGCCGTTCCGGGCCCATGGCCGGGTCACGGCAGGAAACGCCGCGGGCCTGAACGACGGCGCCACCGCCGCGCTCCTCGCGTCCGCCGAAGCCGCCGCCGAGCTTGGCCTGCCGGTCAAAATGCGGCTGGTCAGCTACGCCTATGCCGGCGTCGAACCCGAAGTGATGGGAACCGGCCCCGTGCCGGCCACCGAGAAGGCCCTGAAGAACGCCGGGCTCAGCATCGACGACATCGGCCTTTTCGAAATCAACGAGGCTTTTGCCGTGCAGGTCCTAAGCTTCCTGGACCACTTCGGGATTTCCGACGACGATCCCCGGGTCAACCGGTACGGCGGCGCGATCGCGGTGGGCCACCCCCTGGCGTCCTCCGGCGTGCGGCTGATGAACCAGCTGGCACGGCAGTTCCAGGAGGATCCCTCCGTCCGGTACGGCATCACCACCATGTGCATCGGCCTGGGCATGGGCGCCACTGTCATCTGGGAAAACCCGCACCACGCCGACTACAGTGGCGCCACCGGTGCCACCGCCCACCAGCAAGCCGACGCCGCCACAGAAGGAGCCGCAGCATGAGCGCCGCCGATTTCACCCAGTTTGCCGAACTCTTTCCGCACGAAACCGTGACGCACTCCTACGTCCGGGACATCGTGCTGCCGGCCCCGCCCGGCGCATCCAGCCCCGGGACTTTCGCGCTGATCACGCTGGACAACGGGCTGGACCACTCCAAACCCACCACCCTGGGCCCCAACACCCTGGTGGAACTGGGCACCGTCCTGGAGGGACTGAAGGAACGTGCCGCCCGCGGCGAAATCGTGGGCGTCGGCGTGACCGGCAAGCCGTACTTCCTCGTCGCCGGGGCGGACCTTTCGGCCGTGAAGTCGCTGGAGAAACGCGAACATGGCCTGTGGATGGCCCAACTCGGGCACGACGTCTACGCCACGCTGGCCAACCTGGGCGTTCCCAGCTTCGCGTTCATCAACGGCGTTGCCCTCGGCGGCGGCCTGGAGATCGCCCTGCAGTCCACCTACCGCACCGTGTCCACCGGTGCCGGCGCGCTGGCCCTGCCGGAAGCTGCACTCGGCCTGGTTCCGGGCTGGGGCGGGGTATACATCCTGCCGCGCCTAATCGGACCGGAGGCCGCGGTCAAGGTCATGATCGAAAACCCCCTGAGCAACAACCGGACCCTCACCGGCCCGGAGGCGTTCCGGCTCGGCATCGCGGACGCCCTGTTCGAACCGGCTGATTTCCTGGAGCAGTCCCTCGCCTGGGCGGCCAAGGTCATCACCGGCAACGTGGTCCCGGAGCGGGCCAACGCCGTCGACCCCGGCGATCCCGACGTCGCCGGAAGGTGGGCCGCCGCCGTCGCAGCAGGCAGGACGATTGTGGAAGCCAAGACGTCCAACGCCTCCCCGGCCCCGGCCAGGGTCCTGGACATCCTCGAGGCCAACCGCACCATCACGCAGGCGGAATCCGCTGAGCTTGAATGCGAAACACTCGCCGGGCTGATGCAGACCGACGAATTCCGGGCCACGGTGTACGCGTTCCTCGATCTCGTCCAGAAGCGCTCCAAGCGGCCCGCCGGCGCACCGGACCGCAAGCTCGCCCGTCCGGTTACCAAGATCGGCGTTGTGGGCGCAGGCCTTATGGCCAGCCAGCTCGCCCTCCTGTTCGCCCGCCAGCTCAAGGTCCCCGTGGTGATGACCGACATCGACCAGGCCCGCGTGGACAAGGGCGTGGGCTACGTCCATGCCGAGGTGGATAAGCTCCTCGGCAAAAAACGGATCAGCCAGGACGCCGCCAACCGGACGAAGGCCCTGGTCACGGGATCGGTCTCCAAGGAAGCGTTCGCGGACGCCGACTTTGTCATCGAGGCCGTCTTCGAAGAACTGAACGTCAAGAAGCAGGTCTTCGCCGAGGTGGAGGCGATCGTCCCGCCGGACTGCATCCTCGCCACCAACACGTCATCGCTGTCCGTCACCGCCATGGCCGCTGACCTCGAACACCCGGAGCGGCTGGTCGGCTTCCACTTCTTCAACCCGGTGGCGGTGATGCCGCTGCTGGAAATCGTACGCGCGCCCAGGACCGACGACGCCGTCCTGGCCACCGCTTTTGAGCTCGCCAAGGGCCTGAAGAAGACGGCGGTCCTGGTCAAGGATGCCCCCGCGTTTGTGGTGAACAGGATCCTGCTGCGTCTGATGGGTGAAGTCACCGCAGCCTTTGATGAAGGCACCCCCGCAGAGGTTGCCGACACCGCCCTGCGGCCCATGGGCCTGCCGATGACCCCGTTCACGCTGGGTGCCATGGTGGGGCTGCCGGTGGCGCAGCACGTCCAGGAGTCCCTGAACGCCGCATTCGGCGACCGCTTTGCGGTGTCCGCCAACCTGAAGAAGCTGATCGACAACGGCGTGAAGTCGCTCTGGGCTCCGGCACCCGACGGATCGCAGGAGATCCCGGACACCACGCTGTCGCTGATGTCCTTCGGAACGTCGCCGTCCACCGGCGACCAGGTGCTGCGCCGCGTCCAGGATGCCCTGGCCCAGGAGATCGGCCTGATGCTGGCCGAAGGCGTGGTGGCGGGTCCCGAAGACATTGACCTGTGCATGATCCTCGGCGCGGGCTGGCCGATGTTCCTGGGCGGCATCACGCCGTACCTCGACCGCGTGGGCGCCTCGGAGCGCGTGAACGGCAAGCGGTTCCTCCCGCCGGGCATCGCGTCCGGCCCGGCGGTGTCGGTTGGCCCGAACTCAGCCAGCCCGGAACCGGTCAACAGCTAGGGAATCCGCCAGCGGCCGGGGAACCAGCCGCTGGCGGAATCAGCCGGCGGTCAGCAGGCGGCCGGAGTCCAGGTGAACGGTCCGGTGCGCGATGGACCGGGCGTAGTCGAGGTCGTGCGTGACCAGCACGACGGCGGTGCCCTCCGCGGCGGCGCCCCGCACCACGCGGCCGAGCGTGGCCAGTCCATGTCCGTCCAAGGCAACGGTGGGTTCGTCCAGGGCGAGGACAGCCGGGCGGCGGGCCAGGACGGTGGCCAGGGCCAGCAGGCGCTGCTGCGACGCCGGAAGTTCTGCCGGGTGCCGGCCGGCGAGATGCTCCAGGCCGACGGCGTCTAGGGCCTGATGTGCAGCCGCATCCGCTGCCGCACGATGATGATTGGGCGTGGCGCGGCCGGGTGCCGCCGTGCGCCGGTGCTGCCGGTCCAGGCCAAAGCGGACTTCCCGTTCCACGGTCCGCTCAAACAGCTGGTCCCGGGGCTGCTGGAAGAGCAGCCCGACCTCCCCGGAGACGCGCCCGGCGGGTTGCCCGCCGACGTTCCGTCCGTTGACCAGGAGGCTGCCTGCCGTGGGCTGGAGCAGGCCGTTGAGGTGCCGCAGCAAGGTGGATTTTCCGGCACCGTTGGCTCCCGTAACGGCCACGATCTCGCCGGCCGCAACTGACAGGCTGAGGCCGTCAAGGACGGGCGCACCGGCGGCTTCCGACACGGATGTCACCCATGCCCGCCGCTGCCTGCGGCCATAAGCAAACGAGACGTCCCGCAGTTCCAGGGCGGCCGGGCCGGATACCGGTGCAGCGCACCCCGGCGGCAGGCCCTTGGATCCGGCGGATGGCCGGGGGCAAACCACGCCGGATGTCTCCAGCACCCCGGCAGCGGAGACCTCGGCCGGCGTGCCTGCCAGTGCCACAGTGCCGCCCTCGAGCAGCAGCCAGGTATCGGCGTCGAACAGCAGCTCATCCGCCCGCTGGCTCAGGACCACGACGGCGGTGCCGTCCTTCACGAGGTTCCGCACCAGGTCCGCGAGGTTCTCCGCCCCCGACCGGTCGAGGGAAGCCAACGGTTCGTCCATCACCAGCACGGCGGGGCCGGAAACGACGGCGCATCCGATGGCCAGGCGGCGCAGCTGCCCGCCGGAGAGCGTTGCGGGATCCTTGTCCAGCAGGTGGGCCAGGCCGGTCTGTGACGCCGTACGCCGGACGGCATCCTCCATTGCGGCACGTTCCACTCCGGCGTTTTCCAGGCCGAACGCCAATTCTTCGGCCACGGTTGCACGGACTGTGGACAGGGCCGCGGCGGCGTCCTGCGGCACGAAGCCCACACGGCGGCCCCAGGCGGCGGGGTCGATGCGCGGGTCGGCGGCCCCTCCGGTAAACCGCAGCCTGGTGCCGCCCAGGTCAAGGAACCCGGACAGGGTCCCGCCGGTGCCGGGAACCAGCCAGCCGGCGAGCAGGCGTCCCAGAGTTGATTTTCCGCTGCCGGAACCGCCCAGCACTGCTGTCAGCGTGCCCGCAGCGAGGGACAGGACAACGCCGTCAAGGACAGGCGCCGCGTCGCCGGGGTACGTGAACTTGTCAATCCCGGCGGCCAACGCGGGGGTGGAACGTTCCGCCATCCTCAAGCACCCGCCGCCGGCTGCCAGAGGCGGACAGCGACTGCCGCGGCGGCTCCGAGCAGGAGGACCAGGCGGAGCCGGCGCTGCAGGGGCGGATCCGGAACCTCCCGGTAGCTGGTCCGGGGCCCGGCACTCCCGAAACCGCGGGCCTCAAGGGCCGCCGCGCGGGTACCTGCGTCCTCCACCAGCGACAGGACAAGCGGAATGGCCTGCCATCGGAAAGCCGCCAGCCGCCGGAAGACGCCGCCGTTGATCACCAGGCCGCGGGCTTCCTGCGCCTGGCGGATCCGCGCTGCGCGCGTGCTGATGGCCGGCAGCAGGGTCAGCGTGGAGGCGAGCACAAAGGCGAGCCGGGCGTGGACGCCGCGGGCGGACAGGGCAGCCACCAGGTCCGGGACGCTAATGGTGAAGGAACACAGCAACAGCACCAGCACTGCGGCTGAGAGCTGGGCAGCCCGCTCCAGGGCAAAATTCAGTCCTTCCGCAGTGACCCGCGCGGGGCCCCATTGCGCCAGGACGGACGTGCCTTCGGGAAAGAAGAGTCCATGCAGGATGAACAGGGACAGCACCAGCGGAACCAATATCCCGGCCGCTGCCGGCGCCATCCGGCGTCCCGCTCCCCCGGCGACCGACAGGCCTGCTGTCCCGGCGATCACCGCGAGCGACAGCGGCAGGTTCGCCGCCGCCGTCGTGATGACTGCCGTGCTGCCGGCAGCGGCCAGCAAGGTGAAGGGATGGAGGCGCATCAGGGCCGGTCAGGAACCCTGGCCGGCGGAGTGGGCGGTGGACTGGCCCTTGGGCTGGCCGGCCCCGGCCAGCACACGGTGGCGCCCGACAAAGGGGAACTGCAGGCGCGTGCGGCGCGGCAGGGCGTAGACCAGGACGGCCACCAGGGTGAAGACGATGGCCTTGTCCATGGGGTCGGAGATCAGGGCTTGCTTGGTAATGGCGGCCAGCAGGGTGTCCCCCATGGAGCGGAAGGCGCTCACGATGGCGCCGGTGGCCAGCCCGGACGTGCCGCCGAAGACGAACGCGGCAATGGGGGCGGAGACAACGCCGCCGATGATGCCGGTCAGGAAGCCCGCCACCGGGGCCAGGTAGAAGCGGCGGAACAGGCCGTACCGGGCGGCGAGGCCGGCCAGGCAGCCGATCAGGGCGGCACCGGCGGCGAAGGGCAGGACGGTCGGGTTGAAGAAGGACCAGACGATGCTGCTGAGCGCGCCTGTGGCGGCCCCCGCAGCCGGTCCGGCGAGGACGGCGATCAGCACGGTGCCGATGGCGTCCAGGTAGAAGGGCACCAGCGTGCTGCCGACGAACTGGCCGAGCACGATGTTGAGCACCAGGGCCACGGGAATCAGGACCAGTGTGGAGACGGGAAGGGTCGGAAGGACGGCCACAATCAGCAGGACGGCGCCCGCGAGGAACCCGGAGAGTGCAATCAGTGCCGACGCGCTGCCCGGGCCGCCGGTGATGTCGGCGGGCTGGTTGAGGACCAGGTAGACGTAGGTGCCGGCGATGGCCAGGGCGCCGAGGATTTCCAGCAGGCGGCGCTTCCGGGCGGCGGCGGGCGTCGGGGATTCCAGCGTGAGGGTGGGCGATGACATGGCGTTCCTTCGAAGGTTCGTAGCTTGCCCGGCATGCCCGGGCGGTGAAGATCGCCGCCTATGTCACCTCGGCGGCAGCCGGCAGGAGTGGCCGGCCGGTCCGCGGTTCAGTCTACCGGGCGGCTATCCGTCGAAAGCGCTGTTCCGGTTTGGACCAGCGGCTGCCATAGACTCACGGGACGGGCCGCCAATGCCCGCCGGGCCACTGTTGACCTGAACGCTGTTGACCTCACGAAAGACGGATGCATGCCCCATTACGACCTGGCCATCATCGGCTCCGGATCCGGCAATTCGCTGATCACCCCGTTCTGGGACGGCAAGAAAGTGGCAATGATCGACGGCGGGGTGTTCGGCGGCACGTGCCTGAACGTCGGGTGCATCCCCACCAAGATGTTCGTTTATCCGGCCGGACTGGCTGCCACGCCCCGGGAAGCCGGCCGCCTTGGTGTGGACCTGAGCCTGGACAAGGTGCACTGGAATGACGCGCGGGACAGGATCTTTGGCCGGATCGATTCGATTTCCGAGTCCGGCCGGCGGTACCGGGCCGATGAACTGGACAACGTGGACCTCTACCAGGAACACGTACGGTTCACGGGTCCCCGGACGCTCGTCACCGACACGGGCGTGGAGCTCAGCGCGGACCGGGTGGTGGTTGCCGCCGGCTCACGGGCCGTGCTCCCCGACGTCCCGGGGATCGGCCTGCCGCAGGTGCACACCTCCGATACGGTCATGCGCATTGATGGCCTTCCGGAGAGGGTGGTGATCGTCGGCGGCGGCTACATCGCGGCGGAGTTCGCCGCCGT
The DNA here is from genome assembly GCA_036566705.1 of Arthrobacter sp. Classification (GTDB taxonomy): domain Bacteria; phylum Actinomycetota; class Actinomycetes; order Actinomycetales; family Micrococcaceae; genus Arthrobacter. Next base: position 13,725 of record DATCVX010000401.1, read on the forward strand.
GTTCCACGGTTTCGGCGCCGCCGTCACCCAAGTCAACCGTTCCCGGCGGCTCCTCCGCGGCAACGACCGGGAGATCGCCGGGCGCTTCGCGGAGGCTGCCGCCGGCCGCTGGCGCCTGGAGTTGGGCTATGCGCTCCAGTCCGTGGAAGACAACGGTGACGGCTCGGTTACCGTGGTGTTCTCCGACGACGGCGGCAAGCCGCTGAGCGTGGCCGCGGACATTGTCCTGATGGCCACCGGGCGGGTGCCGAACACGGACCGGCTGGGCGTGGACGCTGCCGGCTTTGACCTGGATGAGGACAGCACCCTCTCCGTGGACGGCAACCTCAGGGTCCGCTCCGGCGGCAAGCCAGTAGAGGGTGTGTACGCCCTGGGTGACATCGCGAACAGCTACCAGCTCAAGCACGTCGCCAACCGGGAAGCCCGGGTGGTGGCGCATAACCTCGAACACCCGGACCGGCTCCGGTCCATCGACTACACGGCCGTGCCGTTTGCCGTGTTCTCCAATCCCCAGGTGGCTTCGGTGGGACTGACGGAGGAGGACGCAAGGTCGCAGGCCGCGGCGGGGACGGAGATTGTCACGGCGGTCCAGGACTACGGCAGTACGGCCTACGGCTGGGCCATGGAGGATGAGGAAGGCGTGGTCAAGCTCGTGGCGGAAAAGTCCACCGGGCGCCTGCTTGGTGCGCACATCATGGGCCACGAAGCTTCCAACCTCATCCAGCCGCTGGTCCAGGCGATGGCCACGGGCGTGCCGGTCCACACGCTGGCCCGCGGTCCCTACTGGATCCACCCGGCATTGACCGAGGTAGTGGAGAACGCCCTGCTGGCCCTTGACGTGGACCTGCCTGGCGACGCCCCGCTGTAGGGCTGGACGGTGAGGGCCGGGCGGACGCTCAGCGCAGCCGCGCGGCGAGGCCGCCGACGGACCGGATGAGTTCCCCGAAGGCCTGCTCGGGCTTGTTGTCCGAGACGATCCGGGCGTTGGGCGGGTGCTTCCACAGGTTCCGGTAATCGGCCACTGTGGTCCCCATCAGCAGGGGCGAGTCAACCTCCACGTCCACGGTGGCGAGGCGGGTTGCGTAGTCGAGCGTGCCGGCGGCCACACCGGCGGCGAAGTAGTCGTGGACGTGAGCCACGTAACCCTGGCCGTAGAGGCGGTGAAACTCGAAGTAGAAACGCAGGGCATCGGACAGGTGCCGCACCAGCGGACTGTCGGCCGTGCTTCGAAGCCCTTCAGGCTGCTTCGGCAGGACCAGCTCCCGCTCACTGCAGCCGGCCGCCTCCGCGAGCCGCAGCACATGCTCGGGCCGCAGCTCGATCCGCTCAGTGGTGTCCAGTGAACAGACAATCGGCAGCCGGTTCACCGGCAAACCGCGGTACGCCGCATAAACTTCCTTGGCCGCCTGCGGGTCAACGTGCGTATTCCATTCGGCGGTCGGAGTGGTGTTCCCCTGGTGATAGAAACTGCCGCCCATGATCACCACCTTGCCCAGCAGTTCGGGGAGCCGCGGTTCGCGCCGGATGGCCAGGGCAAAGTTGGTCAGCGGCGCCGTGATGAGTGCCGTCAGCTCCCCCGGGTGGGCCCGTGCCGCCTCCACCCAGACCTCGGCGGCGTGCCGCTCCGAGACCGTCCCGGACGGCGCGGGCAGGACGGCGTGGCCAATGCCCTGGGGGCCGTGGGTTTCCGGCGTGGTTACCAGCGGGATGGACAGTGGAACGTCCGCACCGACGGCGACCTCCACTCCGGTGCGTCCGCACAGCTCCAGCATGGCGAGGGTGTTCCGCGCCACCTGGTGTGCATCCACGTTTCCCGGGGATGCCGTCACGGCCACGAATTCCACGTCCGGCAACGACGACAGATAAGCCAGCGCCAGGGCGTCGTCTATCCCGGTGTCCACGTCAAGCAGGAGCCTGGTCATCGGCGCAGCCTTAGAAGAGTGCGACTTTGGGGACTTTGGGGAAAATGTCATCGAGCTCGGCAAGCTCCTGGGGCGTGGGCACCCATGCCACGGCCTCCGCGTTCTGCCGGATCTGTTCGGGCCTGGTGGCCCCGGCGATCACGCTGCTGACGGACGGCTGGGCGGCGAGCCAGGAGAACGCCACCTGGACCTCGGACAGGCCGCGCTGGTCGGCGAAGGCGCTGAACCGTTTGAGCTGGCCCCAGTCGGCGTCGTGCACCAGGTGGGTGCGGGTGTGGCTCAGGCGCGTCCCCTCGGGCGCCGTGTCCGGCGAGTATTTTCCGGTGAGGAGCCCGTTGGCCAGCGGGAAGTAGGGCAGGACGCCAAGGCCGTATGCTTCGGCTGCCGGCGTGACCTCCTGCTCGGCGCGCCGGTCCAGCAGGTTGTAGTGGTTCTGGGTGGAAATGAACCGTGTGCCTCCGGCGGCGCGGGCCACGAATTCAGCCTCGGCGATCTGCCAGCCGGCGCGGTTGGAGTGCCCGATGTACCGGACTTTTCCGCTGCTGACCAGGTCGTCGAGTGCGGACAGCGTCTCGTCGATCGGTGTCAGCGGGTCCGGAGTGTGGAACTGGTAGAGGTCGATCCAGTCGGTGCCCAGCCGCCGCAGCGACGCCTCCGCCGCCCGGATGATGTAGCTGCGCGAGCCCCGGGCGCCGAAATCACGGCCGTTGGCCCCGCGCATGTCCATCCCGAACTTGGTGGCCACCACGGCTTCGTCCCGCCGGCCGGCCAGGGCCTTCCCCATCATGGTTTCGCTCAGGCCCGGCTCGCGGCCGTAGGTGTCCGCCACGTCGAACAGCGTCACGCCGGCGTCGAGGGCAGCATGGACGACGGCGTCAGTGGCTTCCTGGGACTCGGTGGCCGTATGGGCCCGGCCCAGGTTGTTGCAGCCCAGTCCCACCACGGAGACGGTGAGGCCGGAGTTTCCGAGGCGTCGGTATTCAGTCATGGATGTCCGCCCTAGAGGCTGAAGCTGTTGGCGGGCTTCGCCGAGTGCTTGAGCTTGAAGTTGTCCGGTTCGGTGAAGGATGCGGCACCGATGCTGAGCTTGGTGAAGTCCAGGTCCTCGCCGCGGCTGCAGACCTTGATCGCGTTGACG
>DATCVX010000402.1:0-4488 GCA_036566705.1 Arthrobacter sp.
GGCCAGGTGCATGTTGGACGCGCCGGCGGGCAACGAAATGAGGCTGCGCACGCCGGGGAGCAGCCGGCCAAAGAAGATGGAGGACCGGCCGTGGCGGCGGAACCAGTCCGCGGCGTTGTCAAAATCCTCCCGGTCCACCAAAGGAAGCTTGGACAGGCCCCGGATGGACCGCTCGAGTCCGAGTTTGGCCCCGAGCCAATACAGCAGCAGGGCGCCGGCGTAGGCGCCCAGGGTGCTGGTCATAAAAACGAGCCAGAGGTTCAGGGATCCCTGCTTCGCCAGGTACCCGGCCAGCGGCAGGATCACCTCACTGGGAATGGGCGGAAGGACAGTTTCTGCGAGGGTGAAGAGGCCCACGCCCCATTCGCCGAGGTTTTCGATGCCCCGGGCCGCGAAGCCCACCAGGCCGCCCAGGTTGTCCGTCGACCCGGCGGCAGCGGCGCCTGTTCCCCACATAACCATTCCCCATTCCCCTACGCAGCCCTCTGTCCGTTCCGGTTTCCCGGCTCCTACGAGTCTAGAAGGAACAGGGCTTGGCTCTCGCAGGCGAAGAATGGAGCAGGGGTGGGTCAGCGGTGGCTGAACTCCGGCTGGCGCTTCTCTGTAAACGCGGCCATGCCTTCCTTCTGGTCCTCGCTGGCGAAAAGCGAGTGGAAGATCCGGCGTTCAAACAGGACACCCTGGGCGAGTCCCGTTTCAAAGGCGGCGTTGACGGCTTCCTTCGCGAGCATTGCCACGGGCTTGGACTTGGACGCGATGACCTCAGCGGCTTTCAGCGCCTCCTCCACGACGTTTTCGGCAGGCACCACGCGCGAGATAAGCCCGGAGCGTTCGGCTTCCTCGGCGCCGATGAAGCGTCCGGTGAGGATCATGTCCATGGCCTTCGCCTTGCCGACTGCACGGGTCAGCCGCTGGGAGCCACCCATGCCAGGCAGTACGCCGAGGTTGATCTCCGGCTGGCCGAACTTGGCGTTGTCACCGGCGATGATGAGGTCGCACATCATGGCCAGTTCGCAGCCGCCGCCCAGCGCGAAGCCGGACACCGCCGCGATGGTGGGGATGCGGAGCCTGGTGAAGTCCTCCCAGCCGCGGAACCAGTCGGCCGCGAACATGTCCATGAAGCCCTGCGACGCCATTTCCTTGATGTCCGCCCCGGCGGCGAATGACTTGCCGGAGCCGGTGATGACCACGGCTCCGATGCCCGGGTCGGCGTCCATGGCGGTGACTGCTGCCACGAGCTGCTCCATGGTGGCCTTGTCCAGGGCGTTGAGCGCTTCCGGCCGGTTGAGCGTGACCAGCCCTACCCGGCCGCGCTGTTCTACCAGGATGTTCGTGTACTCCGTCATGCCTGACTCCCGTCGTGTTGCGACTTCTCCCGGATATCCGTGATGATCCCGGAGAAGTCCCGGCCTGCGCCGCCTTCAGCGGCAAACGTATCGTAGATTTCGGAGGCGAGCGGGCCCAGCCGGGCCGCCACCCCCGTGCTTTCCAGCGCATTCAGCGCGAGCCGCAGGTCCTTGGCCATCAGCGCCCCGGCGAAGCCTGGCTGGTAGTCGCGGTTGGCGGGGCTGCTGGGGACCGGGCCTGGAACAGGGCAGTTGGTGGTCAGCGCCCAGCACTGTCCGGACGCGGCGGAAGCGACGTCGAACAGCGCCTGGTGCGTCAGGCCGAGCTTCTCGCCCAGCACAAACGCCTCACTCACGGCGATCATGGAGACCCCCAGGATGAGGTTGTTGCAGATCTTCGCCGCCTGGCCGCCACCGTGCCCGCCGCAGTGGACCACGCGTTTGCCCATCACCTCGAGCAGCGGCCGCACGGCGTCGAAGTCGTCCGGTTCGCCGCCCACCATGAATGTAAGGGTGCCGGCCTCCGCGCCCACCACACCGCCGGAGACCGGAGCGTCCACGGAGCGGTGGCCCGCATCGACCGCAAGCGAGGCGGCTTCCCGCGCCTCGTCCACGTTGATGGTGGAGCAGTCCAGGAACATGGTGCCCGGGGCGGCTGCCGCCAGCAGTCCGGGCCCACCGTCCGTCCCGCGGTAGGCGTCCAGGACGTGCTGTCCGCTGGCGAACATGGTCAGTACAACGTCGGCACCGGCCACGGACTCGGCAGGGCTGGCCGCAATAGGCACACCGTGGGCCTTTGCCGCCTCCAGGGCAGCGGGCACCACGTCGAAACCGGCCACGCTGTAGCCGGCACGGACCAGGTTCACTGCCATGGGCCCGCCCATGTGGCCCAGGCCCAGGAACGCGATGGCGGGTTTCTCAGACATGGTCCGTCTCCTTTGACTGGCTGAAGGTCTTCACACCGGCGCCTACGCCGCCCAGGCCGAGTTCGCGTTCGCCTAGGGATTCAAAATAGGCCGCGACGTCGGCCTCGCCCACCTCTTCGAGTGTGGCCGGCTGCCACCGCGGATTGCGGTCCTTCTCGACCACCTGCGCCCGGATGCCCTCGCGGAAATCGTGGCCGGCGAGGAAGCGCAGCCCCACCCGGTATTCCTGGTCCAGCGCGTCCTCAAGGGACAGCCCCCGGACCCGCCGAAGCGACGCCAGAGCCACCTTCACAGCCGTCGGCGACTTCGATTCGATGGTGTCCGCCGCCGCGCCGGCATCACCGCCCGCCGCCCGCAGCCGGCTGACAATCTCTTCCGCGTCGTCGCTCGCATAGGCGGCATCGATCCAGTCCCGCTGCCCCTCCAGAGCCGAGGCCGGCGGCTGTTGGGCGAAGCGTCCGACGGCGGCATCCGCCGTCGAGCTTTCCAGCGCTTCCGCCAGCGCCGGGAGACTTCCGGACGGGACGAAGTGGTCGGCAAGCCCCAGAAACAGGGCATCCGCCCCGGTCAGGTGGGCACCCGTCAACGCGGCATGGGTACCCGCCTCCCCCGGTGAGCGGGAGAGCAGAAGGGTCCCGCCGACGTCGGGCACAAAACCAATGGTGGTTTCGGGCATGCCCATGCGCGTCCGCTCAGTGACCACGCGGACCGAGCCGTGGGCAGAAATTCCCACACCGCCGCCAAGCACCAGGCCGTCCATGAAGGCAACATAGGGCTTCGGATACCCGGCAATGAGCGAATTGAGCCGGTACTCGGCGCTCCAGAAGTCCGGGGCCCGGCCTTCCTCCTGGATCATGTCCTGGTAGATGGCCACGATGTCCCCGCCGGCGCACAGCCCGCGGTCCCCGGCGCCGCACACCAGAACGGTGGCCACGGCGTCGTCGCTGGCCCAGGCCGCGAGCTGCTGCAGCATGGCCGAGACCATGCCGAGCGTGAGGGCGTTGACCGCCTTCGGCCGGTTCAGCGTGATCAGGCTCAGCTGCCCACGCCGCTCGAACAGGACCTCTGGCAGTTCCTGCTCCCCCATCAGCTTCCCGCCGGCATCACAAAGCTGGCGCCCTGGCGGATCCCGGAGGGCCAGCGGGTGGTGACGGTTTTGGTTTTGGTGTAGAAGCGGAAGGCATCGGCGCCATGCTGGTTCAGGTCGCCGAAGCCGGAGGCCTTCCAGCCGCCGAAGGTGTAGTACGCGATCGGTACCGGGATGGGGACGTTGATGCCCACCATGCCCACTTCCACGCGGCTGGCGAAGTCCCGGGCGGCGTCGCCGTCGCGGGTGAAGATCGCGACGCCGTTGCCGAACTCGTGCTCGGAGCACAGCCGGAGGGCCTCGTCGTAGTCGGCGGCACGGAGCACGCTGAGGACGGGCCCGAAGATTTCCTCCTTGTAGATCTTCATGTCCTTGGTGACGTGGTCAAAGAGCGTGGGGCCAACCCAGAAGCCGCCGTCGTAGCCTTCAACGGTGAGGCCGCGCCCGTCCGTGAGGAGCGTCGCCCCCTCGTCCACGCCGGCCTGGATGTAGCCCTCGATCCGTTCCTTGGCACTGGCCGCCACGACGGGTCCAAAGTCCGAGTCCTTGGCCAGGCTGTGGCCCACCTTGAGCCCTTTGATGCGGTCCTGGAGTTTACCGACCAGCCGGTCGGCCGTTTCCTCGCCGACCGGAACAGCCACGGAAATGGCCATGCAGCGCTCACCGGCGGAGCCATAGCCTGCCCCGATCAGGGCGTCGGCGGCCATGTCCAGGTCCGCGTCCGGCATGATGACCATGTGGTTCTTGGCGCCGCCGAAGCATTGGGCACGTTTCCCGTGGGCGGCCGCCGTGGCGTAGATGTACTGGGCAATAGGGGTTGAGCCCACGAAACCGATGGCCTTGACCCTCGGATCTTCAAGGAGCGCGTCAACGGCTTCCTTGTCCCCGTTCACCACGTTGAACACACCGTCCGGGACGCCCGCTTCGGAATACAGCTCAGCCAGGCGCAACGGCACCGAGGGGTCCCGCTCGGAGGGTTTGAGGATGAAGGCGTTGCCCGCGGCAAGGGCCGGTCCGGACTTCCACAGCGGGATCATGGCCGGGAAGTTGAACGGCGTGATGCCGGCAACGACGCCGAGGGGCTGGCGCATCGAGTGCACGTCGACGCCGGTTCCGGCGTTGTCCGAGA
>DATCVX010000403.1:0-4019 GCA_036566705.1 Arthrobacter sp.
AAGAGCAGCGAGATCGACTACGCGGGCGCGGCACCCTACGCCCTGCTGATGATCCTGCTCTCCGCCCCCATGACCTACCTCCTCTTCCAGCAGTCCAAGAAAGTGGCCGGACAGTGACCGAACAATCCCCTTCCCGGCTCCAGGAACCGCGGATCGCGCCGTCGGTGGCGCCCACCACCAACAGCCACCTGCAGATCACGGACGTCACCAAGAATTTCGCCTCCCAGGCCGTCCTCAAAGGCGTGAACCTATCCGTTGCCAAAGGCGGCACCACCGCCATTGTGGGTCCGTCCGGATCCGGCAAGACCACGCTGCTGCGGCTCATCGCAGGGTTCGAGCACCCCGACACCGGCAGCATCTCGCTGAACGGCACCAAAGTCGCGGGCGACGGCGTCTGGCTGCCCGCGCACAAACGCCATGTGGGGTACGTGGCCCAGGACGGCGCCCTCTTCCCCCACCTCACGGTGGGCCAGAACGTCGCCTTCGGCCTGGACGCCGCGAAGCTCGACGGCGGGCGCCGCGCGGTGGCTGGCCGGATCAGCGAGCTGCTGGAAATGGTCTCCCTGGATCCGGCCATGGCCAAGCGGCGGCCGCACCAGCTTTCCGGCGGCCAGCAGCAGCGCGTTGCCCTGGCGCGCGCCCTGGCCCGTGAGCCTGAACTGATGCTGCTCGACGAGCCCTTCTCCGCCCTGGACGCCGGCCTGCGCGTGGCCACCCGGCGCGCCGTTGCCAAGGTCCTCAACCAGGCAGGCGTCACCACCATCCTGGTGACCCACGACCAGGCCGAGGCACTGTCCTTCGCAGACCAGGTCGCTGTGATGCGCGGTGGCAAGCTTGCCCAGATCGGCAACCCTTTTGTGGTCTACACCCGCCCTGCCGACCGTGCCACCGCGGAATTCCTGGGCGACGCCGTCATCCTGGATGCCTGGCTGGAAGGCTCCCTGGCCACGTGTTCCCTGGGCGGCATCCCCGTCCGCAGGCCGCCGGCCCAGGGACGCGTCCAGCTGATGCTGCGGCCCGAACAGATCCGCATCGCCGAAGACGGCCCCATCCGCGGCGTGGTGGTTGATACCGACTACTTCGGCCCCGAGACCACGGTGCGCCTCAAGCTGGCTGTTCCTCCCGAGCTGGCGTCCGGCGCTGACCACCGCTACCCCGGCGGCGGGGAGGTCATCACAATCCGCCACTGGAACGCGTCCATCGCACGGCCGGGCATGGAGCTCTGCCTGCGCGTCGTGGGCGAAGCCGTGGCCTTCCCGCTGGAAGACTGAAGGGCCACCGGGCGGCCGTGTTGGCCCGGCGACCCGGTTTCCGTCCCGGCGACTGGCCCCGGACGGGTCCGCAGCGCGGGAGTCCGCCGGGCGTAAGGTGGGGCGCATGAGTGTTCAGCCCGGCCTCCACCGCCAGCACTGCACCGTCGCCGCACCCACGCAGCTCTGGCTGAACGCCAACGGCCGGCTGGCGCAGGACGGCGGCTTCAGCGGCCTCCTCCACGGCGACACCCGCATGCTGTGCCAGGCCACCGTCACCGTCAACGGTTTCAGTCCCGAGGAAGTTACCGTTGAGTCCGCTCCCGGCGGCGTCCTCCGCGTCAGGGGACTCATCCGAGGCATCGAAGGACACACCGCCGATCCCGCCGTCGAGGTCCTCCAGACCTGGACAGTAACCCCTGGGGTGGTCCGCCATTCGCTGAAGGTGGGCACCTCGCTGGACTCGCTGGACCTGGAACTTGCCGTGGACCTGGCCGCCGATTTCACCGACATGGCGGCGATCCGCCTCAGCCGGTTCGCGAAGCCCCAGCCCCCGGAACCGGCCGACGACCACTCCCTGCGCTGGCACAACGACGGGCGCACCCTCGCCATTTCCGCGCCCGGGAGAAACGGCGGAGCGTCCGCCCCGGCGGCCGGCTCAACGGCCCGCGCTGCGGACGGGTCCTCCGGCGATGCGCCCGAGGGTGACGTCACACGCCTCGTGTGGCACGGCACCGCCGGCCGGGGACGGCCCTTCGACGCCGAGTGGCAGGCCGTGCTCGACGAGACGGAGAGTGCTGTGGTGGCCGCGGCGCCGTCGTCGCTGGCCGTTCCCGCGATGGCCCTCCCGGCGGGGCCGCTGCGCACGCTGCTGAAGAACTCGCTCGACGAACTGGACGGCCTGCGCATGGCAACGCGCCGGCTGCCCGATGCACCCTTTATGGCGGCCGGCGCCCCTTGGTATTTCACGTTGTTCGGCCGCGATTCCCTGTGGGCGGCGAGGTTCCTGCTGCCCCTGGATAGCGGCCTCGCCACCGGGACGCTGCGCACCCTTGCGGAGTTCCAGGGCTCGTCTACCGTGCCTGATTCTGCGGAGGAGCCCGGCAAGATCCTGCATGAGCTGCGGGCCAAGGAACTGGTCCTCGAAAGCGAAGGCCTGCGCCTTCCCCCGGTCTACTACGGTGCCGTTGACTCCACCTCACTCTGGCTGTGCCTGCTGGGCGAGCTGTGGCACACCGGGAAGGCGGACGACGCCGTCCGCGCCCTGCTGCCCGCCGCGCAGCGGGCAGCGCAATGCCTGCTGGCCTCCGCCGGTCCGGCGGACGGCGACGGGCTGCTGCGATACCAGGATGTCAGCGGCCACGGCCTGAGCAACCAGGGCTGGAAGGACTCCGGCGACGCCATGCAGTTCCGCGACGGACGGCTGGCGGAGGGCCCCATCGCCCTCGCCGAAGTCCAGGGCTACGCCCACCAGGCGGCCATGGCAACTGCCGAACTGCTGGACGCCGTGGGCGAACCGGGTGCCTCTGAGCTGCGGGACTTTGCCGCAGCCCTCGCACAGCGGTTCCGTGAGCGCTTTTGGGTGGAAGACGCCCAGGGCCCCTACCCGGCGATGGCCCTCGACGGTCACGGCACGCCCCTGGACATCCCCGGCTCCAACATGGGCCACCTGCTGGGAACCGGCATCCTCGGCCCCACCGAAGCCCGCCACGTGGCCGCACGGCTGCTCAGCCCCGAGCTGTTTTCCGGGTTCGGCCTGCACACCCTGTCGCACCGGGCGGCCGGGTTCTGGCCGTTCAGCTACCACTGCGGGTCGGTCTGGAGCCACGACACTGCGATCGCGGTCCGCGGCCTGCTGGCCGAAGGCTTCACGTCCGAAGCCAAGGCCCTCGCCGACGGGCTGCTGGCCGCGTCGGCTGCTTTCGGGTACCGGCTGCCGGAGCTTTTTGCCGGCGTCACTGCTGCCGAATCAAGCCTGGCTGTGCCGTACCCGGCGTCCTGCCATCCGCAGGCTTGGTCCTCGGCGTCGGCCGTGGTGCTGGCGCAGGCGCTGGGCGGGCTGCGCTGAATTGAAGGGCGCTAGCTGGCCGTCATCGGGTGGCGGCCAGCGGCGTAACGGTCGCTGCGGTCAGTGAAACGGAACCGCCGACGCCGGCCAGCCTGGCGCCGGCCGGCCCCTCCTGCGGGAACACGAGCGAGGTCAGGGTCTGCCGCCCGCCATTGACGAAGACCTCGACGGAGGACCGGTCAACGTAGATGGTCAGTTTCACTTTCCCGTCGACGGCGGGACTCGCCACCGAGCGTGCCTGGCGGTAGGCGTCGTCCACCTTTTCCTGCGCCTTCCCACCTGCCGGCGCGCTGCTGGCAGCCGCCTTCTTCACGCCCTCGCCTTTGGATGCCGCATCGCCGTCCCGGACCACAAACGCGGTTCCGTTCCGGAAGTCGTAGCCCACGGTGGCGTAGGTCCCTCCGCCGTTTTGCAGCAGGACCCGCGCCTCGGCGTCGGCTCCGGTGTCCTCAAGCTCGACGTCGAGCCTGAAGGCCCCGGTCGCGGGAACCGGAAGGGGTTCGCCGCCGCCGTCGACCAGTTCCTGCGCGGGCACCTGCTCGGGCGGTCCCTCCAGGGAACGGAGGGCCGGCGTCGGGACCGAAACCAGGGTGGGCCGGCCGCCGTCGGACTGCAGCCGGATGTCCCGCACCACCGAATCGGCGCCGTACCAGCCCTCGGTGGGCAGCTGGCGGGCGTAGGCCCAGTTGTTCATCCAGCCG
>DATCVX010000404.1:0-1680 GCA_036566705.1 Arthrobacter sp.
CGCCGCATAAACTTCCTTGGCCGCCTGCGGATCAACGTGCGTATTCCATTCGGCGGTCGGAGTGGTGTTCCCCTGGTGATAGAAGCTGCCGCCCATGATCACCACCTTGCCCAGCAGTTCGGGCAGCCGCGGTTCGCGCCGGATAGCCAGGGCAAAGTTGGTCAGCGGCGCCGTGATGAGTGCCGTCAGCTCCCCCGGGTGGGCCCGCGCCGCCTCCACCCAGACCTCGGCGGCGTGCCGCTCCGAGACCGTCCCGGACGGCGCCGGCAGGACGGCGTGGCCAATGCCCTGGGGTCCGTGGGTTTCCGGCGTGGTCACCAGCGGGATGGACAGGGGAACGTCCGCACCGACGGCGACCTCCACTCCGGTGCGTCCGCACAGCTCCAGCATGGCGAGGGTGTTGCGCGCCACCTGGTGTCCGTCCACGTTTCCCGGGGATGCCGTCACGGCCACGAACTCCACGTCCGGCAACGACGACAGATAAGCCAGAGCCAGGGCGTCGTCGATCCCGGTATCCACGTCCAGCAGGAGCCTGGTCATCGGTGCAGCCGCCTAGAAGAGTGCGACTTTGGGGACTTTGGGGAAAATGTCATCGAGCTCGGCAAGCTCCTGGGGCGTCGGCACCCATGCCACGGCCTCCGCGTTCTGCCGGATCTGTTCGGGCCTGGTGGCACCGGCGATCACGCTGCTCACCGACGGCTGGGCGGCGAGCCAGGAGAACGCCACCTGGATCTCGGACAGGCCGCGCTGGTCTGCGAAGGCGCTGAACCGCTTGAGCTGGCCCCAGTCGGCGTCGTGCACCAGGTGGGTGCGGGTGTGGCTGAGGCGTGTCCCCTCCGGCGCCGTGTCCGGCGAGTACTTTCCGGTCAGGAGCCCGTTGGCCAGCGGGAAGTACGGCAGGACGCCAAGGCCGTAAGCCTCGGCTGCGGGCGTGACCTCCTGCTCGGCGCGCCGGTCCAGCAGGTTGTAGTGGTTCTGGGTGGAAATGAACCGTGTGCCGCCGGCGGCGCGGGCCACGAACTCGGCTTCGGCGATCTGCCAGCCGGCGCGGTTGGAGTGCCCGATGTACCGGACTTTTCCGCTGCTGACCAGGTCGTCCAGTGCTGACAGCGTTTCGTCGATCGGTGTCAGCGGGTCCGGAGTATGGAACTGGTAAAGGTCGATCCAATCGGTGTTTAGCCGCCGCAGCGACGCCTCCGCGGCCCGGATGATGTAGCTGCGCGAGCCCCTGGCCCCGAAGTCACGGCCGTTGGCACCGCGCATGTCCATCCCGAACTTGGTGGCCACCACGGCCTCATCGCGCCGGCCGGCCAGGGCCTTCCCCAGCATGGTTTCGCTCAGGCCGGGTTCGCGGCCGTAGGTGTCGGCCACGTCGAACAGCGTCACGCCGGCGTCGAGGGCGGCATGGACGACGGCGTCGGTGGCCTCCTGGGACTCGGTGGCCGTATGCGCACGGCCCAGGTTGTTGCAGCCCAGTCCCACAACGGAGACGGTGAGGCCGGAGTTTCCGAGGCGTCGGTATTCAGTCATGGATGTCCTCCCTAGAGGCTGAAGCTGTTGGCGGGCTTCGCCGAGTGCTTGAGCTTGAAGTTGTCCGGTTCGGTGAAGGATGCGGCACCGATGCTGAGCTTGGTGAAGTCCAGGTCCTCGCCGCGGCTGCAGACCTTGATCGCGTTGACG
>DATCVX010000405.1:0-3126 GCA_036566705.1 Arthrobacter sp.
GCCGTGGTGGCCTACCTTCGGGAACTCACGGACGACAACACTGCAGGGGAGGTCGGCGAAACGATCCACTGTGCTTTCAACCTTTCCCAGCACCCCGTGGCGGCAAAACTCCGTGTTCCGCAGTTCGCGGGCCGCGGTCTCCGCGACGTCTTCGGCGGGCAGCCGTTCCCCGGAATCGACGGGGACGGCACGCTGACGCTGACCTTGGGCAGCCACGATTTCTTCTGGCTGCGGATCCGTTCGGCGGCTTCCAACCCGGCGTCACCCTATACACAAGCGCTCCCGATCCTGTCCATCGAGAACTGATATGAGCGAGCCGATCCTCACTCCGGCCCTGGCCGCGCTGCTGCGGGAATGGCTCCCGAGCCAGCGCTGGTTCCCGGTCAAGACAGCCGATTTCTCCCTCGAACAGGTGGGCGGCCTCGGCCTGGCCGACCGGTCACCGATGGCCCGGCTGGAGGTCTTTCTCCTCGCGGTCACGTCGGTGACGGCCGACGGCGGCCAGCGGACCGACGTCGTCCAGGTTCCGCTCAGCCGGCGTGCGGCGCCGGCCGGCGAACTTGAGCGTGCCCTCGTCGGCCAGGACGCCGCGGATTCCGAGTGGCCCTGGGTCTACGACGCCGTGCACGATCCCGACTTTGTCGCCGCCTGGCTGGAACTGATCCGCAACGCCGGTACAGCCGGCGGCACGGCTGCGGGCGGCTACCGTTCGCCGTCGGAATACCGCCTGCCCACGGCGCACGGTGTGGTGAAGGTCTTGTCCGGTGAGCAGTCCAACAGTTCAGTCATAGTCGACGACGGCGAGTCGGCAGCGATCGTGAAGTTCTTCCGTGTGCTGTCCCAGGGGACAAACCCCGAAGTCGAGGTGGGTGCGGCGCTGACCGCCGCCGGCACCTCCGAGGTCCCGGCCACCCTGGGCTGGGTCCGCGGCGAGTGGCGTGTTCCCGGCGGGAGCCACACTGGCACCCTTGCCGGAGGCGAACTTGCCGTGGCGCATGAGTTCCTGGACGGTGGACGCGACGCGTGGCGCCTCGCAGTGGACGCCGCCCGTACGGGAACGGATTTCACCGCAGAAGCACGCGCACTCGGTGCTGCCACGGCAACGGTCCACCGCCGCCTCGCCGGGGCGCTTGGCGTGTCCGAAGAAGCAGTCCCCGGAGAGGTCATTGCTCCCGGAGTAGCCCAGCGGGTCCGGCAGACATGGGCTGAGGCCGGCGCCGCCGTCGGGCCTTACGATCATGCGCTCGGCGCCCTGCTCAGCGCGCTCGACGGCGTCCCTGCCGGTCCGCTGCAGCGGATCCACGGGGACCTCCACCTTGGGCAGATCCTCCAGGTGCCCGGACGCGGCGGGGAACCGGCGCGCTGGGCGATCCTGGACTTCGAGGGCGAACCCCTGCGGCCGATCGCCGAGCGCAATTTTCCGGACGTCCCGCTGCGCGATGTGGTGGGTATGCTCCGCTCGTTCGACTATGCCGCGGGAGCCGCGGAACGCGAGCAGGAAGGTGCCCGGGTCCCGGAATCGTGGGTCGATGACTGCGCGGAGGCATTCCTTGCGGGGTACACGGATGTCACACCCGGCACGATCGACCGCCACTCGCCCCTGTTTGTGGCATTGTGGCTGGACAAAGCGCTGTATGAAGTTGTTTATGAATTGCGGAACAGGCCCGACTGGCTGGCGATTCCAGTCAACGCATCCAGGCGGCTGCTCAGCGGTAAAGGCTCCGGCGATCAGGCCGGGGCGGCATCGGAAGGTAACAAAATGACAGGCTCAGCACGTACCGATCGGCCCCGTGTGCCGCTGCATGTGGACCCGGACACCCTCGGCAGGGTAGCGAACGGGGAGCACCATGCACCGCACTCCATCCTCGGTGCGCACCTCGATGACCACGGGCACGTGACAGTGCGCACGATCAAGCACCTGGCTGAAGCCGTGACGGTCGTGACCGCATCCGGCACCGAGCCCATGACCCACGAGGCCCATGGCGTGTGGGTCACCGTCCTCGAGCCGGAACAGCCCGGCCACGTGCCGGACTACCGGCTGGAGGTCACCTACCCGGGCGCCGCACCGCTCACTATGGACGAACCGTACCGGTACCTGCCCACCGTGGGGGAAGTTGACCTGCACCTTATTGGTGAGGGCCGGCACGAGAAACTGTGGGAGGTACTGGGCGCCCATGTCCAGCACTACAAGTCCTCGCTGGGGGATGTGGACGGTGTGTCCTTCGCCGTGTGGGCACCGAACGCCCAGGCAGTCCGGGTCAAAGGCGACTTCAACGCCTGGGACGGCCGCGAAAACTCCCTGCGCTCCCTGGGTTCCTCCGGTGTCTGGGAAGTGTTCCTGCCCGGCGTTTTAGCAGGGGCGTGCTACAAGTTTGAGATCAAAACGAAAGCCGGGCACTGGGTGGAAAAGGCCGATCCGCTGGCCTTCGGCACCGAGGTCCCGCCGCTGACGGCCTCCCGCGTGGTGGAACCGTCCTACGCGTTCAAGGACGACGAATGGATGGAGGCCCGCGCGCAGCGGGACCCGCACAATTCGCCCATGAGCGTCTACGAAGTCCACCTCGGCTCTTGGCGGCTTGGCCTTGGCTACCGTGAGCTTGCCAAGGAACTGGTGGAGTACGTCAAATGGCTCGGGTTCACCCACGTCGAATTCATGCCCGTGGCAGAGCACCCGTTCGGCGGGTCCTGGGGGTACCAGGTCACGTCCTACTTTGCTCCCACCTCACGCTTCGGACACCCCGACGAATTCAGGTTCCTGGTGGACACACTGCACCAGGAGGGCATCGGCGTCCTGCTGGACTGGGTGCCGGCCCACTTCCCCAAGGACGCCTGGGCCCTCGCCCAGTTTGACGGTGAACCCCTCTACGAGCACGCCGACCCCAACCTGGGCGAGCACCCCGACTGGGGAACGCTGATCTTCGACTTCGGCCGTACCGAAGTGCGGAACTTCCTGGTGGCCAACGCGCTGTACTGGCTGGACGAGTTCCACATCGACGGACTTCGCGTGGATGCCGTCGCCTCCATGCTGTACCTGGACTACTCCCGCGAAGACGGCCAGTGGTCGCCCAACCGCTTCGGCGGCCGGGAAAACCTCGAGGCCATCTCCTTCCTCCAGGAAGTCAACGC
>DATCVX010000406.1:0-1904 GCA_036566705.1 Arthrobacter sp.
CCCTTGACCCCCAGTCAAGTGCGCTACCAAGCTGCGCTACAGCCCGTCAGTTCCGCCGTTCTCCGCTGCGTTTACTCCTGATGTTAGCCAGGATTTCAACTCAGCAGTCCGGCCGAACCACCTTGAAAAGCTTACACGATGCGAGAGGGTGCCTGTGACACTTTCGGGCATCCGGTCAGCATGTGTGTCGGAATTAACGCTTCTTGCCGCGCTTTTCGCGGACGCGCATGTTGACCTCGATGGGCGTGCCCTCGAAGCCGAACGTCTCACGGAGGCGGCGGGTGATGAAGCGGCGGTACCCGGGGTCCAGGAACCCGGTGGTGAACAGCACGAACTTCGGCGGGCGGCTGGAGGCCTGGGTGCCGAACAGGATGCGGGGCTGCTTGCCGCCACGGACCGGGTGCGGGTGTGCCGCCACGAGTTCGCCGAGGAACGCGTTCAGGCGTCCGGTGGCAATGCGCTTGTCCCAGCTCTCGAGGGCAAGGTCCAATGCAGGGACCAGCCGGTCCTTGTGCCAGCCGGTCAGGGCCGAAATGTTAACCCGGGGGGCCCAGGCCACGTGCGCAAGGTCCTGCTCAATTTCCCGTTCCAGGTAGGTGCGGCGTTCGTCGTCGAGCAGGTCCCACTTGTTGAATGCGAGAACCAGTGCGCGGCCGGATTCGATGGCCAGCTGCAGGATCCTGACGTCCTGTTCGCTGAGGACTTCGTCCACGGCCAGGAGGACGACGGCGACCTCCGCCTTCTCCAGGGCGGCCTGGGTCCGCAGTGAGGCGTAGTAGTCGGCGCCCTGTGCCATGTGCTGGCGGCGCCGGATGCCGGCCGTATCAACGAAGCGCCAGGTCCGCCCGCCGAGTTCAATGAACTCATCCACCGGGTCACGGGTTGTGCCTGCCGTGTTGTCAACCACTACACGCTCCGAGCCGGCGAGCTTGTTCAGCAGCGACGACTTGCCCACGTTGGGACGCCCGATCAGCGCGATCCGGCGCGGGCCGCCCGAGCGTTCCAGTCCTTCAATCGTGGAGAACTCAGGCAGGGTGTCCATGACGTGGTCCAGGAGGTCGGCAACGCCGCGTCCATGCAGGGCGGAGACCGGGTAGGGCTCGCCAAAGCCAAGGCCCCACAGGGTGGCCGAGTCTGCCTCCTGGGCAAAGTCGTCCACCTTGTTCGCCACCATGATGACGGGCTTCTTGGACTTGCGGAGCATCTTCATGACGCCCTCGTCCGTGGCTGTGGCGCCCACGGCGGAGTCAACAACAAACAGCACGGCGTCGGCAAGTTCCACGGCCATCTCTGCCTGCTCGGCGACGCGGGCGTGGATGCCGCGGGCATCATGTTCCCAGCCGCCGGTGTCCACCAGCGTGAAGTTCCGGCCGTTCCAATGCGCCGAGTACATCACGCGGTCCCTTGTGACGCCGGGGGTGTCTTCCACTACGGCTTCGCGGCGGCCCAGGATGCGGTTGACCAGGGTGGACTTGCCCACGTTGGGGCGCCCGATGATGGCCAGGACGGGGTCCAGCTTGACCGGCCCGTCGAAGTCCTCGTCGTCGTACAGGCCGCTGAGCAGTGCGGCGTCGTCCTCGTCGAGCTCGTAGTCTTCCAGGCCCGCCCGCAGGGACGCCGCACGCATCTCCGCTTCGTCGTCGTCCAGGGCTGCCAGCCGCTCGGCCACCTGGTCCGTGCCGGTGGGCGTGTATTCGTCTTCGCCGGCGCCGGAGTGGCCGGATGTTTGAGTCGTATCGCTCATTGCACTTTCCTTAGTGGTCATCTGCCGGCGTCCCGGCTACTGCTGGTTCGAGCGGTGAGCCCGCGTGGGGCAAAGGCTGCCCACTGTGTTTGATTGCATCCTGGACGTGCCCTGCCAGCGCAGCGCGGATTTCCATTCCCGCCCTGTCCATTGAAGCACG
>DATCVX010000407.1:0-1978 GCA_036566705.1 Arthrobacter sp.
CGCATTTGGCGGCTTTGGCCCGGGGAGTGAGGTCCTGCACGGCGGCGTCGATCGTGTGGTCGATGGCCGAGCGGTCCCAGATTTTCAGCGTTACGGAATCAGTGGTTTCAAACGTCATTGTCAGTACTTTCACTCATGCAGTCGACGGCCCCGCGTCGTTGTTTGGAGCCGCATCCTCGTCGGTGAGGATTGCTGGTTCAGGTAGGCGGGAAACGAGTTCCCTTGTTCATGGTTCACGGTGGCGGGCGGCATTGACAACCGAAAAGCCGAAAATGTGACCGATTACACGCGCACGCTGACCGTGACAATGTTCGGACCGCTGCAGTGCACGGCGATGCTGGATTTGGCGGTTTTCGCGCGGGCTGCCAGGTCCTGCACCACCGTTTCGAGCGTGTGGTCGATGGCGGAGCGGTCCCAGATTTTCAGGGTCACGGAGTGGTCAGTTTCGAACGTCATTGCTGGCCGTGGACGGCGAATTTCAGCGGCGGTAATCTTCAGGTGGGGCACATTCGGAACAGGTGCCCGATCTGCGAAGGCGCCTTAATCCCTTGCAGGGCGCCGCGTTTTGGCCCACGCCCTGGGGGCAACGCAGAGGCCTCACTGCGCCGGACCGGCGACGCCGCCGGGCACGGCCGTAAGTCGTTTGATGACATTCCAATGTTCCCAGGGGCAAACAATGAACACGCACATCCGTCGACTCGCCATGCTGTTCACAGCGACGCTGGTCGCTCTCACCTTGGGGCTGCCGGCAGCCCAGGCAGCCAACCACCGGGCCAGTTGTGTGGGCCTGATCGTCTCCGCGGAGGCCAGTGCCGGTGTGCTCGACGTCAACGTTTACAAGGCTCTCGCCGACGCTGGCGGTTTCTCTACGTTCGGGGGGTTCGTCAAAGGCGGAGCGCAAATCCACCTCGGCTCCGCGGAGGCGTGCCTCCCGCAGTAGGCAGCGCCTCTTGGCGGCGGTCAATGGCACACGGGGCAGAAGGACTCCCGGAAGATGAGAAACGCAGGTGAGCTGCCGGCTGCTTGCTGGCAGCTCACCACCGCTTATTCGGGCCTGTCCTCCTGGATCCTGATTCCCGGGATCAGGGCGTAGAAGGGCGTGCAGCCCTCCCGTGTCCCGGGGGAAATATTGGAGCGGACAATTGCTGCGGATTCCAGGGCGGCCAGGTGGTACCTGACGCAGTTCCGCGAGGCGGTGACTGCGGCGCTGATGTCGGCGACCTTGCTCGCACCGTTGCTTGCGAGGTAGTCGATGATCAGCGATCTGACCGTGTTGCGCCGCCCGTTGTTGCCGCGGTCGGCGTGGTGTGCCGGTGTTCGGGTCTGGACTTCAAGGGACATCTGCCGCGGCCTCTCAGCGCACCGACGCGTGCTCGTGTTCCCGGTGCTCTTCCGCCGCTTCGGCGGGAGGCGCGCCTTCGGCGGGTGCCGCCGTCGTGCTTTCCACGAGGGAGGATTCCCGGTCATGGTTCCGGCCGATCACCGCGGTGGCGATCGCGTTGCCCAGGATGTTGGTGGCGGTGCGGCCCATGTCCAGGAGCTGGTCGATGACCAGCAGGACGCCGATGCCGGCGGCGGGGATGCCGAAGGCGGGCACGACGGCGGCAACCACGACGAGCGAACCGCGCGGCACACCGGCCATGCCCTTGCTGCTGAGCAGCAGCATGGCGGTCATGGCGATCTGCTGGCCCAGGTCCATGTCGATGCCGTAGGCGTTGATCAGGAAGACCGACGCGAACGTCATGTACATCATGGAGCCGTCCACGTTGAAGGAATAGCCGAGCGGCAGCACAAAGCCCGTGGTGCGCTTCGCGATGCCAAACCTGGTGAGCCCTTCAATGAGCTTGGGCAGGGCGGCCTCGCTGCTGGAGGTGGCGAACGCGATGACCATGGGTTCGCGCACTATCCGGACCAGCCGGAAGGCGGCCTTTCCGAGGAACACAACGGCGACGCCGATCATGATGACCCAGAGTGCGGA
>DATCVX010000408.1:0-7043 GCA_036566705.1 Arthrobacter sp.
TGGCCACCGTCATCGATCCTGAGCTCCGCCGCCCCATCACGGAACTGGGCATGGTGGAATCGGTGGAGATTTCCGACGACGGCCGTGTCCGCCTGGCTGTACTGCTCACCATCGCCGGTTGTCCCCTGCGGGACACGATTACGGCCGACTCGGAAAAGGCGCTGTCCTCCGTTCCCGGCGTCAACGCCGTCGAAGTTGAACTGAAGGTCATGAGCCAGGCCCAGCGGGATGCCCTGAAGGAGCAGCTCCGCGGCGCCGCTGGCCAGCGCGGCATCCCCTTTAACCAGCCGGGTTCGCTGACCAAGGTTTTTGCCGTGGCCAGCGGCAAAGGCGGCGTGGGGAAGTCGTCCGTCACCGTCAACCTGGCCTGCGCCCTCGCGGCGCAGGGGCTCAGGGTGGGGATCGTCGATGCCGACGTCTACGGCTTCTCGGTTCCCGCGCTGATGGGCATCACCCAGGCACCCACGCGGGTGGACGACATGATCCTGCCCCCGGTGGCCTACGGCGTCAAAGTCATTTCCATCGGAATGTTCGTCACCGGGAACCAGCCGGTGGCATGGCGCGGTCCCATGCTCCACCGCGCCTTGGAGCAGTTCCTCACCGATGTGTACTTCGGCGACCTGGACGCGCTCTTCCTTGACCTCCCGCCAGGCACCGGCGACATCGCCATCTCGGTGGCCCAGCTGCTGCCGAAGGCCGAAATCCTGGTGGTTACCACGCCGCAGGCCGCCGCGGCCGACGTTGCCGAGCGCGCCGGCGCCATCGCCACCCAGACCGGCCAGTCAGTCGCAGGGGTGATCGAGAATATGTCGTACCTGGAAATGCCCGACGGCGGCAGGATGGAGCTGTTCGGAAGCGGCGGCGGGGCGGTCCTCGCGGAGCGGTTGACGGCGACGGTGGGTTCGGACGTGCCGCTGCTGGGCCAGATACCGCTGGACATTCTGCTGCGGGAGGGCGGCGATGCCGGTTCACCGATCGTGCTGGGCCAGCCGGACACGCCGGCGGCTGTGTCACTCGTTGAGATTGCAGGCAAGCTGGCGGCAAGGCCGCGTGGACTGACCGGGATGAAACTGGGACTGCAGCCGCGCTGACAGCCCCGGGGTGTTCCTAGGTGGCCTCAGTGTCGAAAGGCGCAGCCTCGCCGGCGGGCAATTGCTGGACAACGCGCTCCGGGCGGGAGGCGGGCGTTGACGTGCCGGCAGCGACTGCTGCGGTTCCGGCTACGGCCGCCACAGCGGGCGCCCCTGCACTGACCGGCTTGGTGTCGTCGTCGAGAAGCGCTTCCTTGATGATGCGGCGCGGATCGTACTGGCGGGGGTCGTACTTCTTCCAGTCGACCTCGTCGATGTCGATCCCCACCTCCTCCTTGATCTGCTCGCGCGCGCCGGAGGCCATGCGGCGGACTTCCTTCACCAGGTTCGCAAGTTTTTGGGTGTATTCGGGCAGCCGTTTGGGGCCGATCACCAGGATGCCGATGATCAGCAGAAGGAAGAACTCCGGGCCGTTGATTCCAAACACTTTAGGAAGATTACCCTCTCCGGGGTCGTGCTGACGATTCGCGCAGGTGGGCGGCGGAATCGGCCAGGTTAACGCGCAAGAATGCGGGCAATTTTGTCCAGGCCCCGCTGCAGCCGTTCACTAAACGGCTCGACGGGTCCACTGCCGGCCGCCGGCGGCTCCTGCGCGACTCCCGCCGTGATTCCGGCAGTTGCCAGCGCGCTGAGCCGTTGGAGGACAGGGAGGGCGTCGTCGGCGCGGTCTGCCGGGAGATCGGACTCGTAGGTGATGGTGCTTCCGGCGGACTGGAAGACCGCTGTCCACGGTGCAGAGCTCCTGATCGACACGACACCATCGGTGGTGGCCGAGCCGCCGTGCTGTTCCAGGACTTTGGCGTAGTGCTCGCCGTCCGACAGCTTCATCTCAACGGCGGGGACGCCGTCGAGGATTGTCGCCCTGGCCGAGAGGACGTGGAACCCCATGGACTCCAGCCCAGGACACACCCATCCCTCCGTGCGCAGTCCTGCCAACTGCTCGGCGCTCAGCTCGCGGCCGTCGGCCGGCACGTGGGCGGACTGCTGGACGAAAGAGCCCGCTGCAGCATTTGCCGCCATCGGCAGCGGGTCGCCGGCCAATGCGAAGGCGCCTGCGGCAAGGACCCCGGCGGCCGCCGCTGTCCCGCCGGCGGCGAGGGCAATGATCTTTGCTCCCCGGTGTGGACCTCGTGGCGGCTCGCAGGGGGCCATGGCCAGCACATGGGTCTGCTGCAGGAGGCGGGCGGTCAGATCCTGGCTGGCAGGCGGGATGGCCGCTTCACGGAGCCGTTCTATGTACTGCCGTTCGCGGTGTACCGCGGAGGCGCATTCCGGGCAGGTCCTGACATGGCTGTCGTTCCGGGGATGCCGTCGGAATAGCGGGTTGTCGGAAGTCATGGGGCCGATCAGAGAATGCTGGCGATGCGGGGCAGCGAAAGCTTCGGCTTGCGCGAGTGCTGCGGGCGGGGATCCCGGTGCGCCAGCTTCTCACGCAGCATGGTCCGGCCGCGGTGGATGCGTGAACGCACAGTACCCAGTTTGACGCCCAGGGCCGTTGCCACCTCGTCGTAGGACAGGCCCTCAAGGTCGCACAAGACCACCGCCGCACGGAAGTCCGGCGGGAGTTCCTCCAGCGCCGCCTGCACATCGAGGTCGAGGTTGTTCAGTTCGAAGCTCTGCTCAGGCCCGGGTTCACGGCCCGGTATGCGGGACTCCGCGTCCTCGGCCAGCGCGTCGAAACGGATGCGGCTCTTGCGCCGCGCCTGGTCCAGGAACAGGTTGGTGGTGATCCGGTGCAGCCAGCCGTCCAGCGTCCCGGGCTTGAAGTTCTCCAATGACCTGAAGACCCGGACGAATACCTCCTGGGTCAGGTCCTCGGCGTCGAACTTGTTTCCGGTCAGGCGGTAGGCCAGCCGGTAGACCTTCGCGGAATGGTTGGCAACCACTTCTTCCCAGGTGGGCCGGACCCATTCAACCGCGGAATCTTGTGATGCAGGGACAGGTGCCACAACTGATGCTGACATCGTCCACTCCCCTCGTGGATAAGCTAACGCCCGGATACTGCTGACATCTCTGGTTCGGCGCCGATCACCGTATGGATGAGCGGATCTCCATCATTTCAAAGTTGGCTGGGAATTTCCTGATTGGCCGGCCGCTTCCGCCAAAGGCGCAACCCCCGGCATCCGGCAGCGGCGCCTCCGGACACAGTAGGCTGTATTCAACACTCCCCTGCCGCCCAGAAAGCGAAATCATCCATGAGCGCCGACAAGTCCACGAGCTGGTCCTATGCAGAAGATCTGCCCGCAGAGGATGAAGTCATGCTTCGTGCACGCGAACGCTCCTTTGAGCTGGGAGTAACCCCCATCGGGCGCGGCGTGGGAGCTGTGCTGACGGTGCTGGCCGCATCCTCCAAGGCGCAGACCGCCGTCGAAATTGGTACCGGTGCCGGCGTTTCCGGCGTCTGCATCCTGCGCGGCCTCGGACCCCAGGCCGTACTGACCACCATCGATGTGGACGTCGAACACCTGAAAGCGGCCCGCGAGGCCTTCGCCGAAGCGGGCAGCCCGGCCAACCGGACGCGCACCATCTCCGGCCGCGCCGGCGACGTCCTGCCCCGGCTGACTGACTCCGCCTACGACCTCGTCTTCATCGACGCTGACAAACCCGGCTTGCCGGGTTACGTGGAACAGGCCATCCGCCTGCTGAAGTCCCGCGGGCTGCTGATCATTAACGACGCCCTGGACAAAGACCGCGTGGCCAACCCCGCGAACAGGGATGCCACCACCGTGGTGCTCCGCCAGGTAGGCAAGGCCATCCGCGACGACGAGCGGCTCGCCGCCACCATGCTTCCCACCGGCGATGGCCTGCTCGTCGCGGTCAAGAAGTAAACGCCGGCACAAAACAGGCCCAGCCTGAAAAAGGCCAGGGCCCGCAGCCCGGAGGCCGCGGACCCTGGCCCGGTGCGATTATTCGGTAACGCCGACGAGGCATTCCTTGAGGTTTGCCGCTTCCGCTGCATTGAGTTCAACAACAAGCCGTCCGCCGCCTTCGAGCGGCACACGCATAATCAGGCTGCGGCCCTCCTTGGTGACTTCCATAGGGCCGTCGCCGGTGCGTGGTTTCATAGCCGCCATGAGGAATTTCCCCTCCAATTAGTCCCAGGACTTACCAGCCCGGACGGGCTGTGTCCGCATGGTCAATCAAGCCGCTATGGCGGCACGTATGGGCACCGCCATGGCTGAACATCTTCTGAATGCTTTTGTCCTTGCTTACTTACTATTATCCCGTAATTACCCGCACGTAGCTAATCGATGGACATTTCCGGCCGCGTCGCATTCCTGCACTTCGGTGCCCTGCGGCGCGGGCAATCACGGCGGATAGTCACCTCCGCCGGGCAGTTGCGCCCACGCCCACAGCCAGACAATCCAGACGATCTGCAAAAGAATAAACATCACAATAACCGTGCCGCGGTAGGCCCTGGAGCGGGACAACACGGCAGCGCCAAGCGCCAACGGAAACAGCGGGAGCAGCATCCTGAACGTGCTGGTCTGGGGATGAAGGAACAGCAGCAGGTATGCCATGTAGCAGGCGCACCACAAGCGCAGTTCCACCCCGAGCTTCACTACCGGAGGGCTGAACAGCATCAGCGCAAACAGCGCAGCAAAAACGAACGGCGCGAGCACGCCCAGAACCGGGCCGAACAGCTGGATGCCGGTATCGAACCACGGCTTGAACGGCACCAGGTCGTGTCCCCGCCAGACAGTTTCCGTCTTGGTGTACGCCTCGATATCACCTGTCGTGGCCCACGCCGCCGCCGGCCAGATCAGCGCGGCAGCCCCGCTGAGGGCGGTAAGGGCTGCGAGGGCACCCAGCTCCCGCGGGCTGTGGACCTGGGGGCCGCTTCCGCGGCTGCGCTGCACCAGCCGGTACACAAACAGCAGCCCCACCAGCGCGGCGAACGGCACACCAACAGGCCTGGAAAGGCACATCAGCAGCACCACGGGCATCGCCGCGTAGTACTGCCGCCGGATGACCAGGAGCAGAGCGGCTGCCAGGAGGAGGATCGTCAGCGGCTCCGCGTAGGGCACCTGCAGTATGCCGGAAACGGGGAACGTCGCGAAGAAGGCAACCGCCCACATGGCCGTGCTGTGCGGCGCCTTGTGGCGGAACAGGCTGTAGATCGCCAAGGCGGCCCCCAGCCCGGAGAGCATGGCGACGATTGTCAGCGCAGCCGCCGGGGCAACGCCTGTCAGGGTGGAAAGGGCCCGGCCCAGGAAAGGGAACAGCGGATAGAACGCCCAGGCGTTTTCCTGGACGTTTCCGGCGGCATCGACCGGCAGGGCCGCCGGGTAGCCGTTGCTGATGACCTCGCCGTACCACCGCGCGTCCCAGATATTGATGAAGTTCCAGTAGTCGGGCTTGGCGGGGAACCAGGGGTTCGTGCCCTGCTGCACGGCGGCGGCCATGAAGATGCATGCGCTGGCCAGCCTGGCCGCAACGTAGAGGGCTGAAACCTGGAGCCACCAGGGCCACCGGCGCATTGCGTCTCCGGCGCGCACGGCAAGGACGCTGATCGAGCCGGCGGGTCCTGGCCTGCTCCCGGTGTCAGTAGTCAAGCTCCGGCCTCCGACGCGCCCCGGTCGTGTCCTTGCGGAAGTTGCTCCGGGTCCGCCGGATTCTGGGGCGTGTGCTGAGCTTCGGACAGCCGCGCCTTCAAGCGCTCCACTTCTTCGCGCTTGGCTGCCAGCTGGTCGCGGAGATCGTCAAGGACCTGGTCCACCTGGTCCATGCGGTAGCCCCGCAGGCCCAGGGAAAAGCGGACACGGTCGACGTCGGCCGGCGCCGCGTCAGCGGGGAGAAGGACCGGAGGAAGGTTGGCCACGGGCTGCTCGAAGCCGCTGTCGAAGAGTCCGCTTTCCCGGACCCCGCCCGGGCGGCCGCGCCAGGACACGCCGCTTTTGGCGCCGGCACCCGCCCACACGACGGCGCCGACCAGCGCGATGGCAAGGAAAACCAGAAAGAAGCTCACAGGATCAATCGTGCCAGATCAGCGGTCACCTGCTATTCGGGCCGCTGCTCCCCGTTGGACGGTGCCCGGACCGTGCCGTGGAGCACCCGCTCCACGGCGTCGGCCGGATCATCAACCACCTGGATCAGGTCCAGGTCCTTCTCCGAAACCATGCCCTCGGCGACGAGTGTGCCCTTGATCCACTCGATCATGGGGCCCCAGAAGGCAACACCAAGCAGGACGATGGGGAACGACGTGACTTTCCGTGTCTGGACAAGCACCATCGCTTCAAACAACTCGTCCAGCGTGCCCAGCCCGCCGGGGAGGACGATGAAGCCCTGGGCATACTTCACGAACATGGTCTTCCGCGCAAAGAAGTAACGGAAGTTGATGCCCAGATCCACCCACTGGTTGAGGCCCTGTTCAAACGGAAGCTCAATGCCGAGCCCTACCGACACGCCGTTCCCTTCAACGGTCCCCCGGTTGGCGGCCTCCATGGAGCCGGGTCCGCCTCCGGTGATCACCGCCACGCCGGCTTCCGCCAGGTGACGGCCGACGGCTACGCCCATCTCGTAGTAGGGGCTCCCCGGTTTGGTCCGGGCCGAACCGAAGACACTGACTGCGGGGCCGAGGTCCGCCAATGCGCCAAAGCCTTCAACGAATTCGCTCTGGATCCTCAGTACACGCCACGGATCGCTGTGGACGAACTGCCCGGCGCCTTTGGTGTCAAGCAAATGCTGGTCAGACATTTCCACCGCCGCCTGCTTGCGGCGAAGTTCAAGGGGCCCCTTACGGCGCGGCTGGGTGGTTTTGGCCGGATCTGCGTTGATGCTCATCCCCCAAGGCTAGCGCCACGGCCGGTGCACAAGCGGCAGGTATCTCTTGAATCACGATCCGCATGAACTTGGCGTGATTCCCGTCATATCCAGTCTTTGTTCGCTAGATTCTTCTTATGACTACTCATGTGCCCGGCGATGCGCTCGTCTCCCTGAATGGTGTGAATA
>DATCVX010000409.1:0-2993 GCA_036566705.1 Arthrobacter sp.
CCAGCCGGAGCGAGTCCGCGGAGTCATAGATGGAGAAGTTGGACTTCAGGCCGATGTTGGCCGCTTCCTGCCGGAGGATGCGCACGCAAGAGGAGTGGAACGTGGAGATCCACATGATTTTGGCACGGCCGCCCACGAGAACCTCGATGCGCTCCCGCATTTCCGCGGCGGCTTTGTTGGTGAACGTGATGGCCAGGATCTCGCCGTGGTGTGCCCGGCGCGTGGCGATGAGGTAGGCGATCCTGTTGCTGAGCACCCGGGTTTTGCCTGAACCGGCGCCGGCCACAATCAGCAGGGCGCTGCCGGCATGTTTGACGGCCTCTTCCTGCTGCGGGTTGAGTCCCTGCAGCAGCTCCGCGGCGTCCGGCCGGTGGGGCGCGGCCTGGTGGTTTTCCGTGCTCCGGCCTCCCCCGCCGCCTCCCATTTCGGAGGCCTGGGCGAGGCCTTCGGGGCGCGACTTGGTGCGGGCGGCGGCCGCGGGGGCGGCCTTGAACGGTCCGTCAGAGTACGGGTCAAACAACATATCCATGGTGCCTACAAGTCTAGGCGGTGGGGCCGACACTCAGTTCCGGCCTGTGGATTACTGCAGGTCCGCCCGGCGGTTCCCCTGCTCCCGCGCCCGGACTCAGGCCACCGAGCCGGACTCCAGGGCCGCACGCAGCTCGCGTACCGCCGTCGTGCCTCCGGCCATGAACCAGTCCAGTCCGTTGATCCGGACCGTGTCCGTGGCGCCGCCGGCGGCACGGACGATTGCCTTGCCGGGCAGCCAGTCCCACTCGGGGCAGCTGTGCTGGAACCAGCACCCCAGCTGGCCGTCGGCCACCCGTCCGAGGTCGCAGGATCCCGAGCCGAGCATCCGCAGGGCAGCGGCGGATGTGGCCGCGGCGTGCCAGGGCATGGCGCACAGCGGATCCATCAGCCAGGTGGGGTGGATGTACGTGGCCGCGCCGAGCTCCGCCACCGGGGTGCCGTTGCGGGACCCATGGTTTTCGCGGAAGACGCCCAGGCTCTCGCCGTTCAGGGTAGCGTGCCGGGTGCTGCCGCCAAGCCAGAGCTTGTCCTCCTCAGGCTGGAAAATCGCCCCGAGCAGCACGTCCGAGGAGTCCTTGAGCGCAATCGCGGAGCACCAGTAGGTGGAGCCATGCAGGAAGTTGTAGGTGCCGTCCACGGGGTCGATGACCCAGGTCCGGCCGCTGGTCCCCTGGAGTGATGTGCCTTCTTCACCGAGGATGCCGTCCTCGGGCCGGCAGCGCCGGAGCTGTTCCAGGACGTAGGCCTCCGCCGCGTGGTCCGCGGCGGTGACAACGTCCGAGACTGAGGTTTTCTGCTGCGACTGCAGGCCGGCCATCCGCATCAGCAGGGCCAGCTGGCCCGCCTCCCGGACCAGCGCCGCCGCGAGCTGGTAGTCGTCCAGTGAGGGGTCAAGTTCAACAGCGCTGTGCCGGCCTATGGTCATGACCCCAGTTTATGGGGCGGGATAATGGTGCCATGGCCAAAACTCCTGCGCAGCGGATCAAAAAGCACGGCTCCAAGGCAGCTGTTCCGCAGCACCACCTACCGCCGGTCATCAACCCCACCACCGGCCGGTCGCCTCAGAAGGCCCGGAACAACAGCAACCTGATTGTCATCGCGGGCGTGGTGGCCAGCCTGTTCCTGTTCTGGTACGTCCACCTGCTGACCCTTGACCAGCTGCGGGACCTCTCCGGTGGGCTGGCCATGCCGGACTCACTGGTCGGCGGCTTCGACACCGGCTACGTTGGCGAACTGCACGCCGCCATGAACGACGACGCCCGCGGCCAGCTCAACTACGTCCACAAGACCGCCGGGACCCTGTTCCCGCTCATCTTCGGCTTCACGTGGCTGCTCCTGATCGGGACCAATGTGGCCACGAAGTCCCTCCGCTGGGCTCTCTGGGCCGTGCCGCTGCTGTTCGTCGTGGTCCGGCTGTGGGGCAACGTCGCCATCGATGCGTCGCTGGCAGCGGGAACGCCCGACGCCGGCCAGGTCGCCTTGGCGTCCGCGCTCACCGTTGCCGGGTGGGTCCTCTTCGTCCTCAGCCTGCTCGCCGGGGCCGCGGCCGTGTTCCTGGGGAGGAAGCCGGCCACCGGATCCGCTACGGCCGCCCCGCCGCAGTAGCCCGGGCGCGCAGCTCTTTCCGGTGCCGGTGCACCCGCTGCGCGATCACTAGGCCCGAGGCCGCCACGCCCAGCGTGACCGGGTAGCCCATCAGCCTTTCGAGCGTGCCCGGTTCCGGCACGTCCATGCCCGTCAGCCCGCCCGTTGCCAGCGCGGCGAGGGACACCACGCCGCACGCCAGGATGAACCATCCCAGCGGGGTCTGCCGCAGCCACAGGACGCCCAGCACCACGAGGGCACCCGCGCCGGCAAGGAAATACGTCACCGCGCCGATGAAGTGGAAGGCCGATCCGGCGTCCTCCGGAACCAGGCCCACCACCATGGTCCCGGCACCGGCAGCTCCGGTGAGGATCCGTACCCAGGCAGCCGCCAGCCAGGGCTTCGCGCGTCCCGGCTGAACCCGTGCTCCGGCCCTGGCCGCGACGCACAACAGCCCGGAACCCAGCAGCAGCGCCCCGAGGAGCATGCCCAGCCCCTGGATGATAAAGGAGGCGTTCATCAGCCAATGCAGCGGCGAACACACGTCCCTGCCGTCGTAGATACCGCAGTTAACCGCGCCCAGGTCGCTGATGTACCCGGTCCGCCGGTCGTAGGGCTGCGGCCCCGCCCACGCCCCGATCACCGCAGTTTCCGCGGCGAAGTACTGCAGCACGCTCAGGACGGACCACGCCCCGATGTACTGCCGGGTGGAGGCCGTGTCCGGGATGAAAGCGGTAGCTGGAGCGGACGTCGGGCCTGATCTCATGCCAAGAGCGTAGTACGGCCTCCCACCTTGTATGCTTATATCCGTGTCCGGACGGACCGGCCCTGCCGGAACAGCGGATACGCGCCCTCGTAGCTCAGTGGATAGAGCACGG
>DATCVX010000410.1:0-6904 GCA_036566705.1 Arthrobacter sp.
GTCTTCATCACGGAACGTCGCGGACTCCCCCGCGCCCTTCTCGACCACAATCTCGTAACCCAACCCCAACAACTGCTTCACCGTGGTGGGCGTCGCCGCCACCCGGCTCTCGCGACCCAACTCGGCCACAATGCCAATACGTGTCACGTTCACTCCTCTTCCACACAAAAATCCCGGCACGCGATACCGCGGCCGGGGGAACCCACGTTGGTTCATTTCCGTCAGAAAGGACCCGTCAGCCAAGAAGCTGGCGGATCCCAAAACTCCTGTTCAGTATGCCTTAGTGCCGGTGATAAACGTTTTCCATTACGGACGGCGACGCCGAGCGGACGCCGATACAGATCGCGGCCACGCGCAGGCGGCGTCTGAACGTGACGGGCGGACGCGCTGAAACTATTCCTCCGGCACCGTCCCGGAACACGACGGGCTGGCCCGATCCGCGGTGATTGCGCCGGTGCGGCTGCCGGCGGGATCATAAAAGGGTCAGCGCACTGGCCGTCAGCCGCCGGACATTTGGAGATGGTTCCCATGCCTGAACGTCACATCAGGGTGCAACGCCGCATGTCTGCGTCCCCGGGTTCCGTCTGGGCCCTATACGCCGACTTCCCGAATCTCGCGAAACACTGGTGCGGCCTCAGGGCCACGAGTGCCATCGGCGGCCAGACCAGCGGCAGGGGCGCCCGGCGCCGCGTCGAGCTGAAACCCATGGGCAGTATGGAGGAAACTATCACCGTGTGGGATGAGGGCCGCCGGATGGACACCCGGAATCAGCCAAGTGCGTCCGTGCCGTTCAAGCGGGCAGAGTCCACGCTCATCCTCAAGCCCGACGGCGACGGCACCCTGGCCACCTTCGACTATCGGTATGTGCCCCGGGGTGGCCCGATCGGCCGACTCACCGGACCCCTGATCGATAAGATGCTGACGGAGACCTTCACCGACATGCTGGCCGCCACCGAAAAGGCCGCCCTCGCGAACGGGTAGCGGGAGCTGAACCGCTCCGGCGTCCGGGCGCGGCGGCACCGCGTGAAGGATTCCTTCAATCCCTCACCCCCCCGGAAAGGAATGCACCATGCGGATACTCGTCGTCGGAGCCGGAGCCACAGGCGGGGCGTTCGGTACGCTCCTGCAGGAAGCGGGACGGGACGTCACCTACCTGGTGCGCCCGCGCAAGCAGGAGGCCCTTCGCCGGGACGGGTTACGCTTCGTCTCCACCACCGCTGACCGGACCCTCCCGGTGCAGGCCATCACTGTCGCCGAAGACAATGACACATTTGATCTGATCCTCGTCACGGTCAAAGCCACGGCGTTCGCCTCCGTGGCGGGAGAGATCGGCGCCTTCGTGGGGCCCGGAACCAGCATCATCCCCATCCTCAACGGCATGGCCCATCTGGACAGGCTCGAGGAACTGTACCCGGGGCAGGTACTCGGCGGCCTCGCCCGGATCGTGGCCACTCTTGACGGCGATGTGGTCCGCCAGCAGATGCCCCTCACTTCCCTCACGGTGGGCGGGCTGAACGGAAACCCTGTCCCAACGGATGTTTCCACGGCTCTGAACGTGCCCGGCGTCGACTTCTCGGTAGTCGACGACATAGTGGGCGCACTATGGGATAAATGGGCATTCATCGCTGCCGCGGGGATCATCAATTGCCTGTTCCAAGCGCCGGTGGGACGGATCATCGACGCCGGCGGCGAGTCCAGGATCCTTGAGGCCATCAGCGAAACCGAAGCGGTGGCCGCCGCGGCAGGACATCCCGTTTCCGACGCCGGCCACGCACAAGCGGTCGGAATACTCACTGACCCGGGATCGGCCTTCACGTCCTCCCTGTACCGGGACCTGCGCGCCGGTCTGCCCTCGGAAGCCGAGCACATCCTTGGCGACTTCGCCCGCCGGGCCCGCGACCTCAGCGTCCAGACGCCCCTGCTGGACCTCACCCTCATCCAGATCAGGGCCGGCCTTCCGGCCTGAACCACTCCACCAGGGCGGGCCGCTCAACAGGCTGGACGTTCCTTCTCCCCGCTGTGCCAGCGGAGCCGTCCGCTGTCAGTGCCCGGCCCGTTCACCCCGCCATATCCACCAGCACCCCAAGCCCGCGCTCAACGGCGGCGTCATACATCAGCCGCCCGATCGCCACATCCTGCATGCCGATGCCGACTGAGTTGAACAGGGTGATGTCCGTTTCGTCCCGGCGGCCTGGAACCTGGCCTGCCACTACCTGCCCCAGCTCGCCCCGGATGTCGCCCACGGAAACTGCCCCGTCAGAGACGGCCATCAGCAGGTCGCCGGATTTCTCGGTCACGGTCGCGACGCTGTCCACGAACAGCCTGGACCGGGCCATGCCCGCGGAGTCGATCTCCCGGTGCGTGGGCCGCGGTCGGGCGCCCACAGCGTTCACGTGCAGGCCCGGCAGGAACCACTCGCCCCGCACCAGCGGCTCCACTGACGGCGTCAGCGTACACAGCACATCGGCTGCCTCCACCACGTCCCTGACATCACCGGCGGCCACCACCTTGACGGGCAGATGGCTGACCTTCGCCCGGAAGGCCTCCACGGTTGCGGCGCTGCGGGACCACACCACCACCGTGTCGATCGGCAGCACCGCCAGCATGGCTTCCACATGTGCCACCGCGAGCGCGCCGGCACCGATCAGCCCCAGGGTGGAGCTGTTCGGCCGGGCAAGGTGCCTGCTGGCCACCGCACTGGCGGCTGCCGTGCGCACCCGGGTGGGCACGCGCCCGTCCAGCAGGGCCAGGCACTCCCCCGTCTGCTGGTCCGACAGCACAATGCTGGACCGCTGCGTGGGCAGTCCGGCGTCGCGGTTTCCCGGAATGTCGGCCAGCAGCTTCACCCCGGCCAGCCCCTGCACATCGCCCAGTCCGGACATCAGGATGAAGCGCCCGTCCGAGGACGGCAGGTGCAGGGACGTGGGCGCAGGCTGGCAGGCCCCGCCCGTGGCAATCGCGGCAAAAGCCTGCTCGACGGCGGCAATCGTGGCCGGCATGTCGGCCAGGGTTTCAAGAACGGAAGCAGTAAGCACAAGTGTCATCAGTACCTCGGGTCGGGTCGTGGGAAGAAGTGGACCGAAAAGAAGCAGCTAGGCCGGGCTGCGGGTCTTGCGCCCACGCCGGGGCACGGGCACGCTCGGCAGGCGTTCACTCAGGTGCGGCAGGGAGGCATGGCGCCCACGCTCCACATGCGCACCGGCCAGGGCCTCGGCCAGCGCGGGCCGGCCCTCCGCGATGGCATGCACCAGCTCGGCGTGCTCCTCCCACATCCCGGGCGTGTCCCGTTCCGGTGTCAGCCGGAACAGCCAGCGGACCCGGCCGTTGAGCAGGCTGGAGAGCCGGCGCAGCAGGTCGTGGTCCGCCAGGAGGACAATCTCCTCGTGCAGGTCCGAGTTGCGGCCGGACGCCTGCTCCCCCGGCACACCGGTCCGGGCATATTCCAAAGACGCCAGCAGGTCCTCCGGGCTGGCTCCGCCGGCCACGCGAAGCGCCGCGCACCGCGCCGCGAAGGGTTCCAGCCGCAGGCGAAGGTCAAAAACCTCCACCGCATCCCGCAGCGTGAAGGTGTGCACAAAACTGCCCCGCCGCGCTTCCGAGTGGACGAACCCCTCAGCCTCCAGCAGCGGCAGGGCCTCCCGGAGGGGAATGCGGGAAACCTGCAGCTCCGCCGACAGCTCCCGCTCGTTGAGCTTGCTGCCGGCGGGAAGGCTCCCGGAAATGATGCGTTCCCGCAGCGCCTCGGCCACCTGCTCGGACAGGCCGGCTCCGGCGTCTGAAGGCTCTGGGTTTGCCATGGCTCCTCCTCATCAATTAGGGGTCGAAAATGCCAGTTGGTATTCCAAGCATGCTCTTTAGAGTCTTCCAGCACCCAATATTGCGCTATTTGGTATTCAAAAGTTTCCGGCATGTTTAACCTCGATGACGTTCCGGTCAACTCGGCCGAAAGCCCAAAAACCGCCCTTACGCTGTCATCGGAACCCCTGCTTGAGGGGCAAGCAACAACAACTTCCTGAGAGGGGGCACAGTGCCCCAGTACCTGATCAAACGCACAGGCCAAGCGGTCTTCACCCTCTTCTGCGTGCTGACCTTCGCCTTCATCCTGGGCCGCGCCACGGGCAAACCGGCCGGCCTGCTCCTGCCGGACAACGCCACGGCAGCGGAGGTGGACGCCCTCAACGGCGCCCTCGGCTTCAACGAACCCCTGCACGTGCAGTACCTGACCTTCCTGGGCAACGTGCTCCGCGGCGACTTCGGCATCTCCTACCGGCAGCGCGAATCGGCCCTGGCACTGATCGCCGAACGGCTCCCCGCCACGTTCGAACTCGCCTTCTGGTCCTTCCTGCTCGGCCTCCTCCTGGCCGTCCTGGCCGCCACCGCCATCCAGCTGACCGGCAGCCGGACCCTCCGCTCCCTCTTCATCTGGGGCGGCTCGCTCCGCCACTCCGTCCCGGACTTCTTCTTCGCCCTGCTCGCCGTGCTCCTCTTCTCCGTGGCGCTGGGCATGCTGCCCTCCCTCGGCCGGACCAGCCCGGCAAGCCTGGTGCTGCCCGTCCTGACCATCGCCACCGGCCAGTTTGTCCTCTACGTCCGGCTCATCGACGCCGCCCTCAGCGACCAGGCCGGCCAGGACTACGTCCGCACCGCCTTCTCCAAAGGCCAAAGCCGGGCCCGGGTCCTGTTCTCCCACATGCTCCCCAACTCCGTGCTGCCGGTGCTCACCATGGCGGGCCTGAACCTGGGCTCCCTCCTCGGCGGAACCGTCGTCGTCGAGGCCGTCTTCGCCTGGCCCGGGCTGGGCCAGGTGCTCACCGAAGCCGTCAGCCAGCGCGACTTCCCCATCGTCCAGGCCGGACTGCTGGTGGTGGCCCTGATCTTCGTCACCGTGAACCTGGCCGTGGACCTGCTCGCCGCCAGGATCGATCCGAGAGTGAGCCTCGCATGACCCAGCAACTGCTGCCCACCGACCCCGCAGCGCCCGCAATCACCGGCGAAACCCACAGTCCCCAAGCGGACCAGCAGGGTAGAGCACGACGGCGGCCTGCCGCCGGCCGCGGCAGGCGCGGCGCCGCGTCCCCCGCCTTCGTGGCCGGCTGCGTGATGCTGGGCCTGGTCCTCCTGCTCGCCATCGGCGGCGCCCTGCTCCCGGGCTACGACCCCTTCGGCCAGGACCTCTCCGCAGCCATGCGCAAACCCTTCACCGATCCGGACCACCCGCTGGGGACCGACTCCCTGGGCCGGGACATGCTCAGCCGCCTGTCCCTGGCCAGCTTTGTCACCCTGGGCATAGCCCTCGCCGTCGTCATCCTGAACGCGGTCATCGGCACCGGGCTGGGCATGGCGGCCGGCTACTTCGGCGGCCGGCTCGATTCCGCCATCACCACCCTGGCCGACGTGAACCTGGCCATGCCCGTGGTGCTGCTGCTGATCGCCGTCGCCGCCGTCACCGGCCCCAGCGCCACGGTCACCATCGCCACCCTGGGCCTGACCTACTGGGTGGGCTACGCCAGGGTCAGCCGGAACCTGGCCCGGTCGCTGCGGACCCGCGACTTTGTCCTGGCACCGCTCACCCAGGGCGGCGGGCACGGCTGGGTGATCCGGAAGCACATCCTGCCCAACGTCTTCTCCCAGACCCTGATCATCGCCGCCACGGACATCGCCACCATCATCCTCATCGAATCTTCGCTCGAATACCTGGGCCTGGGCGTCCAGCCGCCCGTTCCCAGCTGGGGATCCATGATCTTCGAGGGCCAGAAGTACCTGGGCACCAACCCCTGGCTGGCCGTCCTGCCGGGCATCGTGATGTTCCTGACCGTGGCCGGCGCCCAGTTCACCAGCCAGCGCTTCACCGCCGAAGGCACCACCGGCGCACTCCTCCGGAAAGGACGCACAGCATGAGCACCCCCAGCAACTACTCCGGCCCGCTGCTGTCAGTGCAGGACCTCAGCATCGAAGTAATGTCCGACGACGGCCCGGTGCGGCTGGTGGACGGCGTCACCTTCGAGGTGCACCAGGACGAGGTGTTCGCCCTGGTGGGCGAGTCCGGCTCCGGCAAAAGCCTGACGGTCCTGGCCATCATGGACCTGCTGCCGCCGGGCGTGCGGATCGCCTCCGGGCGGATCCTGTTCCGCGGCCGGGACCTCGCCCGGTTGCCCGAGGCCGAAATGCGCCGCCTCCGCGGCAAGGACCTGGCCATGGTGTTCCAGGACCCCATGTCCGCCCTGAACCCGCTGCAGCGCGTGGGACGCCAGCTGGCCGAAGCCGTCAAGCTGCACGCCGTCGGACTGAACCGCAAGCAGACCGCGGACAAGGTGCACAGCCTGCTGGCCGCCGTCGGCGTTCCCGACCCGCAAGGACGCGCCGCCTCCTACCCGCACCAGTGGTCCGGCGGGATGCGGCAGCGGGCGATGATCGCCATGGCCATGGCGCACGATCCGTCCCTGCTGATCGCCGACGAACCCACCACCGCCCTGGACGTCACGGTCCAGGCCCAGGTGATGGACGTCCTGGCCGAAGCGCGGGGCCGGGCGGGCTCGGCCATGATCCTGATTACGCACGACCTTGGGCTGGTGGCCGAAGCCGCGGACCGGGTGGCCGTGATGTACAGCGGCCGGGTGGTGGAAACCGCTGACGTGCACCGGCTGTTCAGCTCCCCCGCCCATCCGTACACCGCCGGGCTGCTGGCCAGCATCCTGGGCGAAGGGACCGCCGGCGGACGCGCCTTCGCGATTCCGGGTTCACCTCCGGCCGCCGCGGAACGGCCCGCCGGCTGCGCGTTCCAGCCGCGCTGCCACCTCGGCAGCGGCCGGGACGAATGCACCACGGCCCGGCCGGTACTCACGCTGCTGCCCACTCCCCCGTCCGGCGCCGAAGGCCCGGCACACCCAGCCGCGGCCTGCCATTT
>DATCVX010000411.1:0-5082 GCA_036566705.1 Arthrobacter sp.
AGGCCTGCCCGGTGCACATGTTCCGGATCAAGGAAAACCTGTACGCCACGCAGTTCCATCCCGAACTGGACGCCGAGGGACTGGTCACGAGGATCGATATCTACCGTCATGCCGGGTATTTCCCGCCCGAGTCGGCTGAGGAGCTGATGGCGGACGCCCGCCGATACACTGCGACCGAGCCCATGAATATCCTCAAGAACTTCGTGTCCCGCTACGGCACCTGAGCGTACCAACCGGAGCTCCGCCGTCGTTCCTGCCCGCTTGCACTGTTCGGGGACACAGAAATGCCCGGCGCATTCCCCGGAAAAGCTGGGTACACGCCGGGCATCTCCGGCAGTCAGCGGGCTGGAACGTCAGGCCACGTTGTTCTCGTAGTCCAGGTCCCGGGTTTCCCGGCTCACAAAAAGGGCAACGAGGGTCAGTACCGCCATGGCGGTGAGGTAGACGCCAACCAGCACGGGGCTGCCGTCGGCCATCTCCCACAGCGCGACGGCGATGAACGGTGCCACGGCTGCGCCCAGGATGCTGGAAACGTTGTAGCTTACAGCGGACCCGGTGTACCGCACGTTGGTGGGGAACAGTTCCGGCAAGAGCGCGCCCATGGGACCGAATGTCAGCCCCATCAGTGAGAAGCCGATGATCAGCAGGGCCATGGTGCCCACGAAGCCGCCGCTGAACAGCGGGACGAACAGCAGGCCGAAGACGAAGATGCCGCCGGTGACGGTCAGCAGCATCTTGCGGCGGCCGTACTTCTCGGCCAGCGGGCCGGAGACCAGGGTGAAGATGCCAAAGAAGACGACGCCGGCGATCAGCATCCAGAGGAAGTCGTTGCGGGTGTAGCCCAGGCCGGGGACAAACGCAGCCGCGGCGGCCTCCGTCATCGGCTTTCCGGCCTTCTCGGCGGCGGCCTTGGCGGCATCCAGGCTGGAGGCGCGGGTGCCGTAGGTCAGTGTGAAGGTGGTCATCAGGTAGAACAGCACGTACGTGGCGAGCATGATGAACGTGCCCAGGATCAGCGGACGCCAGCTGGTCTTGAAGACGCGGCCGATCGGCAGCTTGGCCACCTCGTTCGATTCGAGCACCTTGGTGAAAGCGGGGGTTTCGATCAGCTTGAGCCGGACGTAGAGGCCGATGATGACCATCACGGCGCTCAGCAGGAACGGTACGCGCCAGCCCCAGGCCAGGAAGTCGGCCGGTGTGAGGGCGTAGCTGAAGACCAGGAAAATCACGTTGGCGATGATGAAGCCGATGGGCGCACCCAGCTGCGGGAACGTGCCGTAGATGGCCCGCTTGTTGGCGGGGGCGTTTTCGGTGGCCAGCAGCGCAGCGCCGCTCCATTCGCCGCCGAGGGCCAGGCCCTGGGCGAAGCGCATGACCACGAGGAGGGCCGGGGCCCAGAATTGCCAGCCCGGGACCAGCGCCGTGGGCAGGCAGCCGATCAGGAAGGTGGCGATACCCATCGTCAGCAGCGAGGCCACCAGGGTGCCCTTGCGGCCGAACTTGTCGCCGAAGTGGCCAAAGACGACCGATCCCAGCGGGCGGGCGATGAACGCGACGCCGAACACGGCGAACGAGCTCAGGAGCTGGGTGGTCTCGTTCTGGTTGGGGAAGAACAGCGAGGGGAAGACCAGCACCGCTGCCGTGGCGTAAACGTAGAAGTCGTAGAACTCCACAGTGGTGCCGATCAGGCTCGCCACAATCACACGGCCGCGCGAGTTCACCGCCTTGGCAGATCCGGGACCGGTCGAGGTTTCAGTTGATGACATGTATGAACACTTTCGTCAGAACCCGCCGGACGTGGGAGCAGAGGCCCGGCGTGCAGTAGTTAGAGTTCAATATTAGTTCCCGCCGTCCATTCAATGGACAAAAGGTCCATCATGCGGACGCCAGCGGTTTGTCTCATTTTCCGGTCCTCACGCCCCCAAAAGTGGCCCGATAGGCAAATGTCACAGCGCGTTAACAAACGGCGACCGTCCACGAAACGCACCTTCTCTACCTTGGAAGAACAACATCCCCCAAGAGGAGGTACACCGTGACTGTTGATCGCAGCGCAGATGCCGGCACCGGCAATTCCGTAGATTTAGACACCGACCCGTTGCACGAAGGCGTGTCTTCATCCGCCAGCGCACAGCCGGGCTCCACGCGTACAACCGACGCCCCCGCCCTTGAATACCGGCCGGGCCGCTGGATCGCCAACTGGAACGCAGAAAACAAGGAACAGTGGGAGTCCGCCGGCCGCACCATCGCCCGCCGGAACCTGAACTGGTCCATCTTCGCTGAATTCCTCGGCTTCGTGGTCTGGCAGCTCTGGTCCATCGTAGTGGTCCAGCTCCCCGCTGCAGGCTTCACGTTCTCCACGTCGGAAATCTTCTGGCTGATCTCGATGCCCAGCCTGGTAGGCGCCACGCTCCGCATCCCCTACACCTTTATGGTTCCACGCTTCGGCGGCCGGAACTGGACCATCGTGTCCGCTCTCCTGCTCCTGATTCCCGCCATCGGCCTGGGACTCTGCGTCTCCAACCCCGAAACCCCGTTCGGCGTCATGCTCCTCGTAGCAGCGCTCGCAGGCTTCGGCGGCGGCAACTTCGCCAGCTCCATGGCCAACATCACGTTCTTCTACCCGGCCCGTGAAAAGGGCTGGGCCCTGGGCCTGAACGCCGCCGGCGGCAACATGGGTGCCGCCGTCGCACAGCTCGCCGTGCCGATCGCGATCACCCTGCTGGCTGTGGGCAGCGTCAACCTGCCGATGGCAGGCTGGATGTGGGTCCCGTTCATCCTGATCGCCGCGTTCGGCGCCTGGAAGTACATGGACAACCTCACCAGCGCCAAGGGCGACGTGGCCGGCTCGGTCGCAGCGCTCAAAGAACCGCACCTGTGGATCATGGCACTGCTGTACATCGGCACCTTCGGTTCCTTCATCGGCTTCGCCGGCGTATTCCCGAAGCTCATCAAGGATTATTTCCCCGCTTTCTCCTCCATCGGAGTCGGCACCGTGGCACTCTCGCTGGCCTTCCTTGGCCCGCTGGTCGGTTCACTGGCCCGCCCCTACGGCGGACGCATGGCTGACCGCATGGGCGGCGCCCGCATGACCGTGGCAGCCTTTACCTCCATGGCCGTCATCACCCTCACCATGATCTGGACGCTGCCGCTGAAGAACTTCTGGCTCTTCCTGGTCCTCTTCCTGATGCTCTTCACCGCCAGCGGCTTCGGCAACGGCGCAACGTACCGGATGATCCCCATCATCTTCGCCACGTCCAGCCGGGCAGCGAAATCCGGAGCCAGCACCGTGGAAACCCAGCGGCTTGCGTCCTCGGCCCTCGGCCTGATCTCGGCCATCGGCGCCTACGGCGGATTCGTTATCCCCCAGGTGCTGAACGCCTCCAACACCGCCAGCGGATCCTACACACCGGCCTTCTACGGTTTCGTCGGAGCCTATGTCGTGATGCTGATCGTCTGCTGGGCCTTCTACATCCGCAACGCCAACCGAAATGCGATGGGACACGTCTAACATGACCAAAAGCGCCGACACGCACTGCCCTTACTGCGCTTTGCAGTGCGCCATGACGCTCACGTCTCCAGCGGAACTGACCCCGGCCGTCCAGCCGGGGTCAGTCCCCGTGTCCGCTTCGGCCGCCGGGGAACAGGCCGGCCTCAAGGCACCCCTTGAGGTCAGCGGACGCGACTTCCCCACCAACCGCGGCGGCCTGTGCCGCAAAGGCTGGACTTCAGCCACGCTGCTGAACCACCCGGG
Source organism: Arthrobacter sp. (assembly GCA_036566705.1). Lineage (GTDB taxonomy): Bacteria > Actinomycetota > Actinomycetes > Actinomycetales > Micrococcaceae > Arthrobacter. Next base: position 3,752 of record DATCVX010000411.1, read on the forward strand.
CCGGATCACCGAGCCCCTGCTCAAGGGCCCTGACGGCGTCCACCGCCCCATCGGCTGGACCCAGGCCCTGGACCTCGCGGCCGGCGCAGTGAAGGACGCGCAGGCCCGCTACGGCCGTGACTCCGTGGGCGTTTTCGGCGGCGGCGGCCTCACCAACGAAAAGGCCTACATGCTGGGCAAGTTCGCCCGGCTCGCCCTGGGGACTTCCCGCATCGATTACAACGGACGGTTCTGCATGTCCTCCGCCGCGGCGGCCGGAATGCGCGCCTTCGGGGTGGACCGCGGCCTGCCGTTCCCGCTCGAAGCCCTGGACACCGCCGGCACCATCCTGATGCTGGGCTCCAATGTTGCCGAAACCATGCCTCCCTTCGTCCAGCACCTGAAGGGAACGCGCGACGCCGGCGGGCTGATTGTGGTGGATCCGCGCCGTTCCGCCACGGCAGCTTTTACGGCCGACGGCGGCGGCCTGCACCTCCAGCCCCTGCCGGGCACCGACCTCGCCCTCCTCCTGGGAATATCGCACGTGGTCATCCACGAAAATTTGATGGACAGCGCCTACATCGAAGAACGCACATCGGGCTACAGCACTGTGGTCCGCAGCGTGAACTCCTTCTGGCCCGAACGCGTCCAGTCGATCACCGGCGTACCCGCCGAACTCATCCGCGAAACCGCCCGCCGGCTCGCGTCCGGCGCACGGGCCGGAGGCAGCTACATCCTCACCGGCCGCGGCGTGGAACAGCACGTGGATGGCACCGATACCGCCACCGCTGCCATCAACCTCAGCCTCCTGCTGGGCCTGCCGGGTTCGGCCCGCAGCGGCTACGGCACCCTCACCGGCCAGGGCAACGGCCAGGGCGGCCGCGAGCACGGCCAGAAGGCCGACCAGCTCCCCGGCTACCGCAAGATCACCGACCCCGCCGCCCGTGCGCACGTGGCCAGGGTGTGGGGTGTCCCGGAGCAACTGATCCCCGGGCCGGGGCTGCCGGCCGTCCAGCTGCTCAAGTCGCTGGGACAGCCCGACGGCGTCCGTTGCCTTTTCGTCCACGCCTCCAACATCGCCGTGGCCTCCCCCGACGCCAACGCCGTGATTCAAGGACTGCGCAGCCTGGACTTCCTGGTGGTCTGCGACTTCTTCGTCTCGGAGACAGCCGCCGAAGCCGACCTGATCCTGCCGGTCCTCCAATGGGCTGAGGAGGAAGGCACCCTGACCAACCTCGAGGGACGCGTCCTGCGCCGCCGTCGTGCCCTGCAGCCGCCGGCCGGGGCCCGCAGTGAACTCTGGATCATGGCCCGGATCGCCGAAGCGCTCGATGCTCCGTCCACGTACAGCG
>DATCVX010000412.1:0-8290 GCA_036566705.1 Arthrobacter sp.
AGGCCCGGTGGGCCGGACCATCATGCGGGGATTCTGGCTGCTGTCGAAGAAACTCAGGGGCGGGGCCTCCCCCATCGCAGCACCCCTGGCCATGGCGGCTGTCATCGGCGCGTGGGCCGGCCTGGCAGCCATCGGCTGGGCACTGCTGTATCTGCCCCACCTGCCGGCCGGATTCATTTACGGCGAGGGCGTGCCCCCGCGGGGTGACTTTGCCGAAGCGCTCTACCTCTCCATGGTCACTCTCTCAACCGTGGGCTTTGGCGAGATCGTTGCATCGCATCCGCTGCTCAGGCTGGTGATGGCGCTTCAGGCCGTCACCGGTTTCGGGTTGCTGACCGCAACGGTCTCATGGATCCTGCAGACCTATCCTGCCCTGAGCCGCCGCCGGGCCCTTGCCCACCAGCTGAACCTGTTCCGGGAAGCGGCAGGACCCTCCGGCATCGCTTCGCTGGAGCCCGGCCATGCTGCCGGGCTGCTCGAAGCAATGGCCGGAAACGTCGCGTCCGTGAGCATCGACCTGCTGTCCTTCCACGAAACCTACTATTTCCACGACGTGGAGCAGCGGGGTTCGCTTCCCGCCACGATCGCCTACGCCCACCGGCTGGCGTCGGAAGCCCAGGGCAGCCAAAACGCCGAACTCCAATTCGCGGGACGCATGCTGCACGCGGCACTGGATGACCTGGCGGACGTCCTGCGCGGCAAATTCGGCCACGAGGGAACCACGTCTTCGGCCGTGTTCGACAGCTACGAACTGCATCACAAACACCGGCGTCCGCCCGAACCGCAGTGACCGGCGGCGGGATAACCACCCCGCGTTAACCTCCGCTCCAGCTCAACGCACCAACCTCGCAACCTGGCCTCCCTAGCGTGGACGGGTCACCGGCCATCAGCCGGTCCCCGTCACCCCAGGAGGAACCACCCATGCGCCCAGTCCTGACTGCAGCGGCAGCCGCCGCCCTGATCGCCGCCCTCGCGGGCCCCGCCGTCGCAAGCCCTGACGCCGAGGCCGGCACGCTGTCGTCGAACGCTGCCGGAACCGCCAGCTCAGCACTCAAGGTGAACGAACGCAACGGCTCCTTCGACCTGCAGAGCCACCGCGGCGGCCGCGGCGAATGGACCGAGGAATCCCTGGCCGCGTTCGCGAACTCCCTGGCACTGGGCGTGACCACCCTGGAGCTGGACACCCACCTGACCGAGGACGGCAAGGTCATCGTGTGGCACGACGACACCATCCAGGCCAACAAGTGCGCGGACACCGCACCCGCCACCGCCGGCGACCCCGAATTCCCGTACGTGGGCGACCGGGTGGCCGGGCTGTCCCTCGCGCAGGTCAGGACGCTCAACTGCGGGTACGTGCAGCTGCCCGGCTACCCGGAACAGGACGTCATCGAAGGCAACCGGATTGCCGAGCTCCAGGACGTCTACCGGCTGGTCCGCGACGCAGGCGCCGCCAAGGTCCGCTTCAACGTGGAGACCAAGGTGGAGGACAGCGAGATCGGCGGCAACGGCATGGAGTCCCTCACCCGCGCCGTGGTGGCCGAAATCCAGGCCTCGGGCATGGCGGACCGGACCACCCTGCAGTCCTTCGACTGGTCCGCGCTGAACCTCACCCGGGAGATCGCACCGGAGCTGACGCTGGTTGCACTGTCCAGCGGCGATGCCTGGATGGGCGTGGGCCAGCCCGGCGCCAGCCCCAACCTGGGCGGCATTGACATCGACGATTACGACGGTTCCCTCCCCAAGGCGGCAGCCGCGCAGGGGTACGACGTCGTCTCCCCCACGTTCCGCTCCGTCACCCCGGCGATGATCGACGAAGCCCACAGCCTGGGCCTGCCCGTCATCCCCTGGACCGTGAACACCACCGCGGACATGGAGCACCTGATGGACCTGGGCGTGGACGGCATCATCACCGACTACCCCACACGCCTGCGCACCCTCATGGAGGAGCGTGGCCTGAAGCTGCCGAAGGCGTACGAGGTGAAGGGCTAAGCCTCCCAGCTTTAGTGCCGGCCCGGCAGCAGCGTGTTGGACGCTGCCGCCGGGCTGTCGCCTAACGGTCCTTCTTGACCACCGTGAACAGCACCGCGGAATCCTCTTCCGCTTCCAGGCTGTGCAGGCCTTCCGGCACGATCAGCAGGTCGCCCGTTTTGCCCTGCCACGACTCGCCGCCTGACTTGAGCCAGACCGACCCCTTCAGCACAAAGACAGTGGCCTCGCCGGGGTTCCGGTGTTCGCTGAGCTGGGTGCCGGCACGGAAGGCCATGACGGTCTGGCGCAGCATCTTCTCGTGGCCGCCATAAGCCGTGTCCGCCGCACGTCCGCTGGAGGCCGCCACGGCGGCCGTGATCTGCTGGCGGGCCAGGGCATCGATCGATATCTTCTGCATGAGGCAACCGTACCCACGGCCGCCCGCTTTGCCGAGGGCCAATTGTCCCCCTGCTTCCACGCCCGCTGCCCCGGGAAAGTACTACTCGAAAGTCCAGGCCGACGCCGGGCTGCCGGCCCTGTTCCTCACGCGCCGCCTGTGCAGCACGGCAACGAGGGTGGCGGCGCCGGCCAGCAGCAACGCAGCCGTCCCCGCGGCCACCGCTGGGATACCGGGACCCGGGGCGCCGCCGTCGGACTTCACGGGAGACCCTTGAGTCGCTGTTCCGGCCCCGGCACCCGTCGAAGCGCCCCCGGCAGGCACAGTCGGAACCGGTTCCGCCGGCCCTGCGGGAATCATGGTGAGGGACCTCCCGCCCCTGTTCACCACCACCACGGAGCCGTCGGCCCGGACAGCCATCCGGCCGGGGTCGTCCCCGGTGGGCACCGTCGCCGTGGCAGCCGGCGCGCCCGCGGGGATCACCGAGACCGTGTCGTCCAGGCTGTTGGTCACATAGACCGTCCCGTCCGGTGCGGCCGCCACCTCCTGCGGGGCCGTGCCCACCGGGATCCGGCGCGCCACCGTGGTGCCGCCCGGCTCGATGACCGCCACGTCGTTGGTGAGGATGTTTGCCACGTAGACAGTCCCGTCGGGAGCCGCCGCAATCCCGTGCGGATGGGCCTTCGCGCCCACGTCGACGGTGTGCGAGGGAACCGGGGCGCCGGCGGGCACCACCGTGACCGTGCCCTCCAGCTCGTTGGTGGCGTAGGCGGTCCCGTCCTTCGCCACGGCCACCTCCACCGGATTCGGCCCGGCCTGGATGGTGCGCTTGATCCAGGCCTCGCCGGGCTGGACCACGGACACGGACCCCTCGGACGGGTTTACCACGTAGAGCGATCCGTCCGGCCCCACCGTTAGCCAGTGCTGCCCTGACGTCACTTTGATGGCCAGGGCCGCTGTGGCCGCCCCGGGCCCCACCACGCCGATCTGGACCTGCCCGGAGTCATCGGTCTGCGTCACGTAAAGCGTCCCGTCCGGGGTCACGGCCAGCGACGACGGGAAGCGCCCCGCGTTGATGGTGCGGGACGGCAGCGTCTCCCCCGGCGGGTAGACGCTGATGCCGCCGGCCCAGTCGTAGTCGCTGACGTACAGGGTGCCGTCCGGGCCTTCCGCTATTCCCAGCGGCTGGACGCCGATGCCTATCATCATCCGGCCTGTCCCGTTGTCGGCGGCCGCCGGAACGCCGACGGCGGGCGCCAGCACGAGCGCGGCCGCGGCGAGCAGCGCCGTCGCCGCGGCACGCAAGGGCGTGCTGATGCGGTGCTGGAAGCGCGTCTTTGAGGCCGCGGCGGACGCGCGGCGCAGTGGCATGATTCTCACGATGTTTCCCCCAAAACTGTGGCCTGCCTGCGGCAATCCTCCGATCCTACCTGCCGCCTGCCCTCCCGCCGGCCGGGCGTTCAACCCCCATCCTGGAGGCCGCCCGCTATAGTCGCGGGGTGACTGGAAAGACATACCCCCTGGCCGGCAACGTTCGCCTGCGGGTCCTGAGCGCATCCGACGCAGAGCGGATGACGGACGCCTACCGGCTCAACCGGGACCACCTCGCGCCCTGGGAACCGGAACGGTCGGACGAGTTCTTCACCGTCGAGCGTCAACGCCAGATCATTGAGTCCAAGCTGGCCCAGCATGCGGAGGGCTCTGAAGTTCCGTTTGTCATGCTGGACGGGGACCGCGTAATCGGTGCCCTGACCCTCACCGGGATCGTGCGCGGACCGTTCCTCAGCGCCCATCTCGGCTACTGGGTGGACAAGGAGTACAACGGCCGGGGCATCGGCACGGCGGCCATCGCCGTCGCGGTCGATTTCTCGCACCAGGAGCTGGGACTGCACCGCCTCCAGGCCGCAACGCTGACTCACAACGCCGCCTCGCAGAAGATCCTCAAGCGCGCCGGGTTCGAGGAGATCGGGCTGGCGCCCAACTACCTCAGGATCGCCGGCTCCTGGCAGGACCACATCCTGTACCAGCGCATTCTCCAGCCGGCGGGATATGGCGGCGTACCCTGAAGCTATGGAATCCGTTGCCCGGGATCTCCGGCTCCGCACTGGCAACACCCTGGTAAACCGGGTGAAAGGGGCCTACGAAAATCTTCCGCTGCCGGGCCCTGTCGTGGCCGCGATGGCCGCGGACCTCCTCCTCGGCCGGCTTCGTCCCATGCCTCTCCCCGGCTCCCGCGCCCTGCACCGGGTGGCGGGGGCAGGGCTGGTGCTCGCCGGCGTCGGGCTGAATGTCTGGGGCCTGGCCGAGCGGCGCCGCCGGTCCCCGGGCCCCTTCGCGCTGGAGCGGCCGGAGGAGCTGGTGGTCACCGGCCCGTATGCATTCACCCGCCACCCCATGTACGTGGGCTGGTGGCTCATTCAACTGGGCGCGGGAGTCATGGCCGGATCTTCCTGGGTCCTCGTGATGCTGCCCGCCGAGCTGCTGGTGGAGCACCGCTTTGTCCTCGGTGAAGAGGTCATGCTGGCCGAACTCTTCGGACCGTCCTACCGCGAGTACGCGCAAAAGGTTCCGCGCTACCTCGGGTTGCCGCGGGCATAGGACGCCCGGGTGGCTATGCGGACTGTTTCCGGGTCTTCGCGCTGGCTCCTGTTGTGCTTGCTGGTCATGGGGACCCTCGGCGCCGCAACGCCGTCGCTGGCTCCTCCCGGTGCCGCACCGTCACAGCCCGCGGAACCCGGGCAGGCCTACGCGGCGCTGGACGCCTTCCTGCGGGAACAGCTCGACGCCGTCGGGATTCCGGGTGCCGCCGTCGCCGTCGTCCGGGACGGCGTCCAGGTGCACTCCGCCGCGTTCGGCCGCGCCGATGAGTCCGGGCGCCCGATGACCGCCCGGACGCCCGTGCTGCTCGCCTCCACCAGCAAGTCGCTGACAGCCATCGCCGTGATGCAGCAGGTCGAAGCCGGCAGGCTGCGGCTTGATGAGCCGGTGCAGACCTACCTGCCGTGGTTTCGATTGAACGACAGCCGCTCGTCCGCGATCACGGTCCGGCACCTGCTCCACCAGGCCAGCGGAATGTCGTCGAAGGACACGGCCTTCGAAGCCTCCAACACGCAGGACCTTGAAGCCCTCGAGGAAGGCGTCCGGGCCCTTTCCGGCTCCCCGCTGGCCGGCGAGCCCGGCGCGGCGTTCCACTACGCGAGCGCCAACTTCAACATCCTGGGCGTCCTGGTGCAGGCGGTCTCCGGCCAGCCGTTCGGGGACTACCTGAAGCAGCATGTCTTCGGCCCGCTGGCGATGTCCAACAGCCATCCCACCCGGGCCGAAGCCCTCGCCGACAACGCTGCCGCGGGATACTCCCGGTGGTTCGGTTCGTTCTGGCGCCAGACTGACGTGCCCGTGCCCACCGCCGGAATGCCGTCGTCCACCTTGTATGCCTCGGCCGAGGATCTGGGCCATGTGCTGACGGCACTGCTCGACGGCGGCCGGTACGGGGACGCCCGGATCCTTCAGCCCCGGAGCGTGGCGGCGATGTTCGAACCGCGGGTGCAGGTGGACGCATCCAAGGGCTACGCCATGGGATGGTTCACCCGGCCGCTGTTCGAGTCCGCCGATCCCGCAGCACCTCCCGTCCCTGACGGCGCCCTGCCGCGGCTCGTGGAGCACCAGGGCGAATGGGGTAACAGCCACACGTACGTGGCGATGGTTCCGGAGTCCGGCCTCGGCGTCGCACTGGTCATCAACGGCAACGACACCGCCTCCCCGTCCCGGCTGAAGTCGATCGACACCAACGTCCTGCGGATCCTGCACGGGCGCTCCCCCGTGCCCGCGGTGGTGTTCGAGGACTGGCTGCAGCGCTATAGCTGGGCTGTGGCGATGACCCTGCTCCTGGCGGAGCTGCTGAGCCTCTGGCTGGCGCTCCGGTACCTGCTCCGGAGGCATCCCTCGCCTCCGCGACGGCGGGCACCCCTGGCGTGGGCCGCCGTCGCGCTGGCGCTCGACGCGTTCGCCCTCTGGCTGTGCCTGATCTACGCCCCGGCCCGGTTCGACACCCACCTTTTTGTCATCGTCCGGCAGTTTCCCGACGTCGGCATCTCGCTGGTGCCGATCCTCGCCCTGGCCATTCTCTGGCCGGTCCCGCGGACCGTGTGGCTGCTCGTCAAGGTGGGGCACGGACGGCCTCCAGCCCCCGCCGTCGCACCTTAAACGGCGTCGTTGGTGGCGCGCAGCCGGCTGTCCGCGGCTTCCAACAGCCTGCGTGTTTCCGGATAGGTCGCCCGGGCCGCTGCCTGCTGCGGGCTCAACCATTCAGCGCGGCGTTCCTTGTCCATGCGCAGCCCGCGCCCCAGTGCCCGCATGAGGAAGTAGCGGGTGGTTACCACGGATCCATCCACCACGTACTTGGCATCGTCCAGAAAATCGACGATGCCCGCCCACACGCCGGTTTCTTCAAAGACCTCGCGCACGGCGGTTTCGCGATGCTGCTCGCCCTCCTCGACGTGCCCTTTGGGCAGTACCCACTGCGCCGGATTCCCCGTCGCCTCCACCAGCAGATACTCAACCTCGCCACGCCGCATCCGGGACACCACACCGCCCGCGAGCAGAGGAGAGCCGGCGGCCGGCACCGCTTTATCGATAGTGATCTTGCCCCTCCTGGCCTCAAGCGTGATGACGGACCAGTACGCCTGGTTGGTGGCCTTGTAGCGCTGCTCCATATAGCGCCACAGCGCCAGCAGCAGCAGGCCAAGGACAACAGGGATTCCTGCGGGCGTCCACTTCTGGTGGAAAGGCCACGCCGCGAGCAGGACCAGCAGCACCACCGTGAAACACCGGAAGAATTTCGAATCAGCTTCGAAGCGCTGCACCAAGGCCAGGCTCTCCCGGCTTTCGACATTCAGCAAGGCCTTGCACCACTGAAACGAGTTGATGGCGTCCTTCGCCTGCAGGCCACCAAGTGCCTGTTCCTTGATCTTCACCACGCGGTTGACTGCCAGGTTGCGCTCCCGCTTGAACACCAACGCAACACAGACCCGTGCGGGCCAGCGCAGCAACCGCCCCCTGTGGGCAACATCCGAAATCTGGCGGTTCAGCGTCCGGCTGCGAAGCAGGTCATACATCCCGTCCAGCCATGAACCCAGGAGGAAAACCAGGTGGCCCACCAGATAACTTGCCACCAAAAATGCTGCCCATGCCTCCGCGCTGGCGAGCCGGTCATACCGGTCACCCAATACCACCAGTCCTACCTCGTCAACCACTAAATACGTGAGGAGCGCACCTGGCAGCAGTATCGAGAAGAAGTCCATCAGACCGATAAAGAATTTCTGCGGGTCGAAGTTCATGACGCCCCTATTGGTGTCCGCCTGCGTGAACGTGGAGGGACTTTTGCTAATTTATGCAGACTCTAGGAATTTGCACGTTACTGGGGCGTTACACCCCGGTTGGTGATCCGGCAGCTGTGCAGAACCACCCGTTTTCGAAGCCCCGGCCACGCGGCGTAGCCTACTGTTATGGACTCCGAAGTCCGGGAACTCAGGCTCCGCACGGGCATCACGGTACCGTGCCGGATCGAGGGCGACGCCGGTGCGAAGCCTGTGCTGCTGCTGCACGCGTGGGGCGAGTCCCGGCGCAGCTTTGACCGCCTGATCCCCCTGCTGACCGGCTTTCGAATGTACGCTCCGGACCTCCGCGGTCAGGGCGAAGCGGACAAACCTGAGGACGGGTATTCCCTGGCAGAGCAGGCTGAGGATGCCGCTGCGATCCTGGACGCGCTCGACGTGCCCCGTGCCGCCGTCGTCGGCTCCTCCAGCGGCGGCTACGTGGCCCAGCAGTTCGCCGTCGTCCATCCTGAAAAGGTTGGGGCGCTGGTGCTGGCGGGCTCGCCCCTGACCCTGCTCGGGCGGACCGACTTCGCCGACGAAGTGGACGGCC
>DATCVX010000413.1:0-3645 GCA_036566705.1 Arthrobacter sp.
GAGGAACTGCTCCGTGACGCAGGCACCGGCCTGCTCCTCGTGAACCCTGCCGCCGACTGGGACCGTCTGCTCTCCATCGCCAAGGACAGAATCCAGCCGCGCAGCTACCAGAGCGAAGTGCTGACGCTCCTGGAAGAAGACCTTTTTGCCATCGCCCAGACCACGGCCCGGCTAACCTCAAGCCATGTGGTGATCGAGGATGCCGCCAACAAGGTTCTGGCATACTCCACCGTCTCCAACGACATCGATGAGCTTCGCAAAGCCTCCATCCTGGCCCGCCGGGGTCCCCGGAAATACGAGCTGCTGCTCAAGGACCTCGGCGCCTACCGGGAACTGCACGGCACACGGCTCCCGGTCCGCGTACCGGCGAGGCCCCAGGACGGGCTGCGCGAGCGGGTGGCCATCACCCTGTTCGCCGGGGACCGGATCATGGGCTACATCTGGCTGCAGGAAACCGGCGGCGGCTTCGGCCCCGACGTCGACCATGTGCTGAAAGGCTCCGCCGCCCGGACCTCCGCCGAGCTGATCCGTTACCGCAACCAACAGTCAGTGCACATGCGAGAAGACCGGATTGCGCGGATCCTCTCAGGCCCGGCGGAGGCAGCAGCCAGCGCACACAGCGAGAAGATCCCTGCAGAACGCCCGGCCGCGCTGATCCTGATCGGAATATCGGATGCCGAAGCCCAGGCCGATGACGCCGCCCTGAAGCACGGCGAGCTTGCCAACCTGGCGTCCATTCATGCGGCTGCCTACAAGGCCTCGGCCGTCGTGGGGCAGTTCAAGGGGGACACCGCGGTGATCGTCCCCGGCCTGCAGTCCTCCGCAGCAGCGGAACCGGGGCTCAGGGCCCTCGCCGAGTCCATCGTGCGGGATGCGCGCAAACACCTCGGGATTACTCCGTTCGCGGCAGTAGGACCGGTCGTGTCCGACCTGTTGTCCATCCATTCCGTCACCCGCATCGCGGAGGCACTCCTGAGCTGCGTGGCCAGGTCCGCGGAAACGTCTGTTGCCACCGTGGACGACTTCGAAGGAGAGATCCTTTTCCGCGAAGCCGTACAGAACTTCGCGTCCTCGGGCTTCCGCCACCGCAGCCTCTCGGCCCTCCTGCGGGAGGACACAGAACTGGCGGAAACCCTCCGGGTCTACTTCGAATCGTCCCTGGACGTGGCCGAATGCGCCCAGCGGATGAAGCTGCACAAGAACACGGTCTACTACCGGATCAGCAAGGCATCCAAGGTGACCGGCCTGGACTTCGGCAACCCCCGAGACTCCCTGGTGGCCTTGCTCCATATCCAGGAACGGGCGGCAACCTCTACAGAACATCAAGGCAGGAAATGACCACCGCACTCCAGGCACCGCCGCTCGGCCCCCTCCTTGACGACCTTGTCCTCAGCCACCGGCCGCGGCACGAGACCGGCTCCGTCCCGGCGAACATCCCTTTCCTGGCGAAAGTCCCCTATGACTCGTTCGGGATGGCCATCGCCACCACGTCGGGCCAGGTTTTCAGCTCCGGTGACGCGGACGTCCCGTTCTCCATCCAGAGCATTTCCAAGGTCTTCACCCTGGCCATGGCGCTCCGCGGTGACACCACGGGAACTCTGTGGTCCCGCGTCCTGCGTGAACCTTCCGGAACCGCGTTCAACTCGCTGGTCCAGCTGGAAGTGGAACACGGGATCCCGCGCAACCCCTTCATCAACGCCGGCGCGCTGGTGGTCACGGATCACCTGATGGAGGAAACGTCCGACGCCGCCACGCAGCTTCTGCGGTTCCTCACCGCAGAAGCTGGCAGCGTTGGGCCGTTCATCGATGAGGCGGCAGCGTCCAGCGAGCTTTCCGGCAGCAGCCGGAACCTGGCACTGGCGCACTTCCTGAAGGACTTTGGCAACCTGAAGCAAACGGCGGAATCAGTGGTGGAGAACTACGTACGCCAATGCTCCATCATGATGAGCTGCGTTGAGCTCGCCAAAGCCGGACTCTTCCTGGCCCGGGAAGGCCAGGGAAGGCTGGGACCGGTCCTGTCGCCAAGCGATGCCAAACGCGTGGGCTCCATCATGCTGACATGCGGCATGTACGACGCCGCCGGCGAGTTCGCCTACCGGGTGGGCCTTCCCGGCAAAAGCGGTGTGGGCGGCGGGATCCTGGTCATCGTTCCGGGTGAGTGCGCCATCTGCGTCTGGAGCCCCCGGCTGGACGCCAAGGGCAATTCCCTGGCCGGGACTGCTGCCCTCGCCGACCTCTCCGACCGCACCGGGTGGTCGGTCTTCTAAGACTGCAGCCAGAGAATCCCCCAAACTACAACTTTCCCCAACCCAGTTAGATCTCCCCAGATCGAAAGGATCACCCATGCCCAACAACCCCAATGACGAGGTTGCAGCACACGAGATAGACGGTGGGCATGCGCATGCCTCCGAGACGGCGTTGCATGCCGAGGACAAGGGCTACCACAAGAATTTGAAGCCCCGGCAGATCCAGATGATCGCGATCGGCGGTGCGATCGGCACCGGCCTGTTCCTCGGCGCAGGCGGCCGCCTCAACGCGGCCGGCCCGTCCCTGGTCATCGCCTACGCGGTGTGCGGGTTTTTCGCGTTCCTGATCCTGCGCGCCCTGGGCGAACTGGTCCTGCACCGGCCCTCCTCAGGCTCATTCGTCTCCTACGCCCGCGAATTCTTCGGCGAAAAAGCCGCGTTCGTCTCCGGCTGGTTCTACTGGATCAACTGGGCCACCACCACCATCGTGGACATCACCGCCGCCGCCCTCTACATGCACTTCTTCGGCAACTACATCCCCTGGATGGCCAACGTCCCGCAGTGGGCCTGGGCCCTGACCGCCCTCCTGGTCGTCCTGGCCCTGAACCTCGTCTCGGTCAAGGTCTTCGGCGAAATGGAATTCTGGTTCGCCCTGATCAAAGTCGCCGCCCTGGTCATCTTCCTGCTCGTAGGCACCTACTTCGTCATCTTCGGCACCCCCGTCGACGGCCAGCCAGTAGGCATCAGCCTGCTCTCGGACAACGGCGGCATCTTCCCCAACGGCCTGCTGCCCATGATCATCCTCATGCAAGGCGTCCTGTTCGCCTACGCCTCCATCGAACTCGTCGGCACCGCCGCCGGCGAAACCGAAAACCCCGAAAAAATCATGCCCAAAGCCATCAACTCCGTAGTCTTCCGCATCGCCGTGTTCTACGTCGGCTCCGTCATCCTCCTGGCCCTGCTGCTCCCGTACACCTCCTACGAAAAAGGCGTCAGCCCCTTCGTCACGTTCTTCGGCTCCATCGGCATCCAAGGCGTGGACGTCATCATGAACCTCGTCGTCCTCACCGCCGCCCTGTCCTCCCTCAACGCCGGGCTCTACTCCACCGGCCGGATCCTGCGCTCCATGTCCGTCAACGGCTCCGCCCCCAAATTCGCCTCCCGAATGAACAAAGCAGGCGTCCCCTACGGCGGCATCGCCATCACCGCCGGCGTCTCCCTCCTGGGCGTCCCACTGAACTACCTCGTCCCCGCCCAAGCCTTCGAAATCGTCCTGAACATCGCCTCCGTCGGCATCATCATGACCTGGGCCACCATCGTCCTGTGCCAGATCCAACTCAAACGCTGGGCAGACAAAGGCTGGCTCACCCGACCCTCCTTCCGCATGTTCGGCGCCCCC
>DATCVX010000414.1:0-2630 GCA_036566705.1 Arthrobacter sp.
CCGACTCGGGAACGTCGTTGTCCCGCCCGTACGGCGCCATGATCACCAGGTCCGCATCCGCAGTAGCTTCCAGGCCTAAGGGGACGTTCATGGACAGGCCCGACTTGAGCCTGACGTCTCCAGGCTCAGGCGTGCAGACCCGGAAGTCGAACGCCGGAACGTTGCCACCGCGTTCAGATCTGTCGATGCCAAACACCTCGCATGCGGTGGCGAATTCGAAGATCGAGAAGTTGGGAACCACGATGACTGCCACTGATTTCAACATGCCTTCATTATGGCAGAAATTATAGCTTTTTGGGCATTTCTGCCACTGTTGGTTGGTCGGGGTCGAGAGCAGCATTGAGTCATGGAAATCTTCGGAATCATCATCGCTGTACTGCTCCTCCTCGCACTGGCCGCCACCGTCGCAGCAGTCCTGCGCGACGGCCTCGGCCATACTCCGCCGGTCACCTCGCACCAGGCCTGGTCCGCCCTGGACCTGCCCAGCACCAGCTACACACTCCGCATCTTCTGAGCACCACCGACAACCCAGCACCGTCCACCCGGCAAGGACCCGGCTCGCCAGAGCCGGGTCCTTCTATGTGCGGCGGCGGTGTGCGGCGGCGGTCGGCGGCAACCGGGCGGGGGCACCGGTGCCCGCCGGCGGAACAAGCAAGGGACTTACGACGGCGTCATCCGCACCCGGGTGCCCGGCGTAACAGCGTCACAACGGCCGGCGCGGCCCACAGTAGACTGGTTCGAGCCATGACCTTTCACATCTCCTACCCCGCAGAGCTGCCGGTTTCCGAGCGCCGCGAGGACCTGATGGCCGCCATCGCCGCCAACCAGGTGACCATCATTGCCGGCGAGACCGGCTCCGGTAAGACCACCCAGATCCCCAAGATGTGCCTGGAGCTGGGCCTGGGCGAGAACGGCCTCATCGGGCATACACAACCCCGGCGGCTCGCCGCCCGCACGGTGGCCGAGCGCATCGCGGAGGAACTCGGCGTCGAAATCGGCCAGGAAGTGGGCTTCCAGGTCCGGTTCACAGGCGAGGTCAGCCGCTCCACCAAGGTCAAGCTCATGACCGACGGCATCCTGCTCGCGGAAATCCAGCGCGACAAGCTGCTGCGCAAATACAACGCCATCATCATCGACGAGGCCCACGAGCGAAGCCTCAACATCGACTTCATCCTGGGCTACCTCAAGCGCATCCTGCCGCAGCGGCCGGACCTGAAAATCATCATCACCTCGGCCACGATCGATCCGGAGCGCTTCGCCAAGCACTTCGGATCCGAGGATGAGCCCTCGCCCATCATCGAGGTCTCCGGCCGGACCTTCCCGGTGGAAATCCGGTACCGGCCGCTGTCCCAGCCTGCCGGCGGACCCGTTGACAGCGAAGATGCAGACGCCTCCGACGACGAACTCGAAGAGGACCGCGATCCGCTCGACGCCGTCTGCGACGCCGTCGACGAACTCGCCACCGAGGCTCCGGGCGACATCCTGGTCTTCTTCTCCGGCGAGCGCGAAATCCGCGACGCCGCGGAGGCGCTCAACGCCAGGATCCAGTCCAACCGGCGACTGGCCGGCACAGAGGTCCTCCCGCTGTTCGCCCGGCTCAGCCTGCAGGAACAGCACAAGGTGTTTCACCCGGGCAGCAAGCGGCGCATTGTGCTGGCCACCAACGTGGCCGAGACGTCGCTGACCGTCCCAGGCATCAAGTACGTTATCGATACGGGCACCGCCCGCATCTCCCGGTACTCGCACCGCACCAAAGTCCAGCGGCTGCCGATCGAACGCGTCTCGCAGGCTTCCGCCAACCAGCGTTCCGGCCGCTGCGGCCGCGTCTCCGACGGCATCGCGATCCGGCTGTACTCGGAGGAGGACTACGAGTCCCGCCCGCAGTTCACGGACCCCGAGATCCTGCGCACCAACCTCGCCGCAGTCATCCTGCAGATGACGGCCATGGGCGTAGCCCGCGGGCCCAAGGACGTGGAGAACTTCCCGTTTGTGGAGCCGCCTGACTCGCGCGCAATCAACGACGGCGTCACGCTCCTGCGCGAGCTCGGCGCCTTGAGTGCCGTCCGCCCAGGTGACCCGAAAAGCGGCGGCCTGACCGCCGTCGGGCAGCAGCTTGCCCAGCTGCCCGTCGATCCCCGGCTCGGCCGGATGATTGTGGAAGCGGGCAAACGCGGCTGCGTCCGCGAAGTGATGATCCTCGCAGCGGCGCTGACCATCCAGGACCCGCGCGAACGTCCGACGGACAAGCAGCAGCTGGCCGCCGAGAAGCACGCCCGCTTCCGCGACGAGAACTCGGACTTCACCGGCTTCCTGAACCTCTGGAACTACCTGCAGGAGAAGCAGCAGGAACTCTCGTCCACCCAGTTCCGCCGCCTGTGCCGCACCGAGTTCATCAACTACCTGCGGGTCAGGGAATGGCAGGACCTGTTCGCCCAGCTCCGGCAGCTGGCCCGGCCGCTCGGCATCAGCCTGGACAACAAACGCCTGGCCGACCCCGTGGGCAACCACGAGGGCATCCACATCAGCCTGCTCTCCGGCCTGCTCAGCCACATCGGCATCCTTGACGAGCGCAAGCGCGAGTACGCCGGCGCGCGAGGCAGCCGGTTCGCCATCTTCCCCGGTTCGTCGCT
>DATCVX010000415.1:0-3792 GCA_036566705.1 Arthrobacter sp.
CGGCCTGCCGCCTGCGCGATCACTATGCCGACGGCGCCGGCCAGGCCCTGGACGAACCTCGCCAGGATGAGTGTCTCGATGGTGGGGCTCACCGCGCAGAGGGCGGATGTCAGCGTGTAAGCCACCACACCGATCAGCAGCGGGGTCCGCCGTCCCAGGCGATCCGAGAGCGGCCCGGCGACGACCTGGCCGATGGCGAGGCCCAGCAGGCAGGCGGTAATGGTCAACTGGGCGACCGACGTCGTGCTTTGAAGCTCTCCCGTGAGGGCTGGCAGGACGGGCAGGTAGAGGTCCATGGAGATGGGACCGAAGATGGTCAGCAGGCCGAGCACTGCCGCGAGCGGGCGGCCGACCGTTTGTTCACGTACGGGCGTCGGGGTGCCGAGGGCTGTCACGCGTGCTCCGTTCGGGGGTGATGGCATGGGCCGGGGATTCCGGTGGAGGGTGGGGTCTTGTCTCAATGCAACAGGGTCCGGCGGTTCCTAGCGAGGGCTCCGGTTATCCGGGTCCTGGCAGTACCTCCCTAACTTGGGTGCCCGGGGGTAGCGTGGACGGGTGGACAACAGGACTGAAGTGCGCGAGTTCCTCGCCTCACGGCGCGCCCGGATCACTCCGGAAATGGCGGGGCTGACGCTCTTTGGGGGACGACGCCGGGTCCCGGGCCTGCGCCGCGAAGAGGTGGCAATGCTCGCCGGTGTCAGCGTGGACTACTACACCAAACTTGAGCGCGGGAACCTGTCCGGCACGTCCGAAAGCGTCCTTGACGCCATCGCCCGGGCGCTGAAGCTGGACGAGGCCGAACGGGACCACCTCTACAATCTTGCCCGCGCGTCCAGCCCTTCCGGCAGGGTACGACGGCGGCCCCTCCAGAGCGGCGCGGTCCGGCCGACGCTCCAGTTCATGCTCGACTCCATCACCACGTCGCCGGCTTTCATCGGCAACCACCACATGGACATTGTGGCCGCCAACCAGCTTGGCTTTGCCCTGTACTCGGAGATGTACCGTGGACCCGCCCGGCCCGCCAACCACTCCCGGTTCATCTTCCTGGACCCCAAATCCCGGGATTTCTACCCCAACTGGGATCTGGCAGCCAACACCAACGTGGCCATCCTGCGGACACAGACCGGACGCAACCCCTTTGATAAGCGGCTGGCAGACCTGGTCGGGGAGCTGTCCGTGCGCAGCGAGGAATTCCGGACGCGGTGGGCCGCCCACAATGTCCGGCGCCACTACGCGGGCACCAAGGCTTTTCACCACCCGGTGGTGGGAGAACTCGAGCTTGCCTACGAAGCGATGGAGCTGGCCGAGGACCCCGGCTTTACGCTCACCGTCTACCCGGCAGTGCCCGGATCGCCATCGGATGAAAGGCTGCGCCTGCTCGCGAGCTGGGCCGCGACGGAACGGATCCAGGACATCGCGGGTGCAGTCCAGCCGCAGGACGTCCGCCGCCCCTGAAACGCTGCCACGGTTGGATAGGGCTAGGTTGGAGAGGGCTAGGCGGAGGGCACGAGCCTGAAAGCGTAGCGGCCCTGGGGTCCGCCGCCGGGATTCATCGAGAGGTCAACTCCCTCGGTGTCCAGCCGCACCTGCGCCTTGAAGACGCTGCCCCCGCAAGGGACCTGGACGGGCGCAAGAACCTCGGCGCCTGCCCAGGAGGACACGGACAGCTCCGCCTCGGATGGCCCTTCGCAGGTGAAGTGCAGTTCGTAGCTTCCGGGTTTGGCCGGCAGCCCGGAGGCGGTTCTGGTATTCGAACTGGCGGACCCGGCCAGCTGGCCTGGCAAGCGTGGTTGCAGCTGCTGCGATGACCACTCACGCATGTCGTCGAAGCCCGAAGGCTTCGGGACGCTGTGCTCGTCGGACCGGGGCGCCGCTGTTGATGCCTGTGGCGGTGTCCGGACTGGCCCGTCATCCGGGCCGCTGTACTCACAGCCCGACAGCGGAATGACAAGAGCGGCCGTTATGAGCAGTGCCCGCTTGCGCTGAGTCTGCGTCCCCCAAAGAGCTGACATGCCCCGAGTCTAGGGCGTAAGCCGCAGGGTGGTGGCATGATGGGGCACATGAGCCGAGTCACGTGTGATCTGACTATCTCCCTGGACGGATTCGTCGCCGGCCCGAACCAAAGCCCGACCGACCCCCTGGGCGATAACGGGGAGCTCCTGCACAGGTGGCAGTTCGAGGAACCCGAGGAGAACGCGGCGGCACGCGAAGGCATCCTCGCGGCCGGTGCCTACATCATGGGACGGAACATGTTCGCAGGGCCGGGGGCGTGGGATGCGGATTGGCGTGGATGGTGGGGTGAGGAGCCGCCCTATCACGCACCGGTATTCGTTCTCACCCACCATCCGCGCGAGCCCCTGCAGATGCAGGGCGGCACCACGTTCAACTTCGTGGCCGACGGGATCGAATCGGCGCTGGCCCAGGCGCGGAATGCCGCCGGCAGCAAGGACGTTGCCATTGCCGGAGGAGCGCAGACCGCCCGCCAATACCTTTCAGCCGGGCTGATCGACGAGCTGCGGCTCCACATCGCGCCCATCCTCCTTGGATCGGGCGAACGGCTGTTCGACGGCGTCACGAACCTCAACCTTGAGCCGACGGAAGTGGGCGGCACCAGCCTCGTCACCCACGTGCGCTACCGGGTCATCCGCTGACGAGCTACGCGAGGGTTTGTTCCCAGGCCGTCTGATTCCGCACCACGTATTCAGCTGCTGAGCGCCAGTGCTCGCCGTGTCCGTTGACGTACATGCCTGCCCACGGCTGGAACCCGGTCTCGTTCGAGGACTTCAGGAGCTTGAACATCGCTGCAGTTCGTTCCGCCATGGCGGCCGGCAATGCCATGCGCAGCGCGTCATCAGCTTGGTACCCGTCAACAACTGCGCGCAATCTCAGGGCGGCGTCGTCCACCGGTTGCCCCTCGAACAGCAGGCCGAATGACTGCGCGGCGTACGCCAGATCCCATAGCCGGGTGCTGGGCCCGGCACCATCCCAATCAATGAACACCCAGCGGTCGCCCATGATGAGGTTCCACGGGGCGAGGTCGTTGTGGCAGATCAGGTCCGGATTCTCAGCTGGCAGCAGCATGTTCCAGTCGCCGGGATTTCGAATTGCGATTGTTTCGCTCGCATCATGGATTTGCCGGATCATCCGGCCGACCCGTCGCAGCTCGTCGTGCCCGAGCGGCAAATGATCCATCGCGAGTGCGCCTTCGACATACTCGACCACGCTTCGGCCGGCGTCGTCCCGGCCCAGTGGCTGGGGAACATCCACCCCGGACGATCGGAGCGCGCCAAGGTAGCTTTGCACGGCGGCCGAATTTTCCAGCCAGGGTTTTCGGACGGTGTGACCAACGCGGACCACACGCCCGGACGCATTTCCGCCCGTCAGTTCCTGCTCGTCCCCGGCCATCCCAGCAGGCTACCGGATGCAGAACCCGATGGCGACGGCCGTGCCGCTTAGCCGCGCTCGACCGAATAGCGGAGCGAAACCACGTCGTTGCTGAACGTCCGCGTCCCCTCAAGATTGAGTTTCAGCCGAAGATCCGGTACCTCGAAAAGCCGCCGGCCCTGCCCCAGAACCACGGGATGGACCAAAATCTGAAACTCGTCGATGAGACCCAGTCGCATGAACGAGGCGGCCAAATTGACGCCGCTGAGGACGATGTCGCCGCCGGGCTGCGCCTTCAGTTCCGCTATCTGTTCAGGCACGACGTCGTGCATCACCGTGGTGTTCCAGCCCGCCTGTGTAACGGTCCGCGAAAAGAGGAACTTGGGCATATCGCGCCAGATCCCGGCG
>DATCVX010000416.1:0-1591 GCA_036566705.1 Arthrobacter sp.
CTTGTGCTTGGGCACCGCGCTTTCACCGGCCACGATCCGGGTCATCCCGGGCTTGGAACTAGTCATTGTTTCACCATAGGGAGTGCCGATTACCCGTTCAATGAAGCAGAAACGCTGGGTCACGCGGGTTCATCTAACGTCACATTCGGCGGCTGGGAGACGCGGTTTACTGAGTTCAGTTGCCCTTAACGTTGACCAGCTGCCGCAGCTTGTGCCGCACCTTCACCAGGTCCGCGGCGTCCCGCATCACGACGTCGATGGGCTTGTACGCCGCCGGGATTTCGTCGATGAATGCCTCGGACGCCCGGAACTCGATGCCGTGCATTGCTTCCTTCAGTTCGGCGAGGGTGAACGTCTTCCGGGCCGCGGTCCGGGAGTACTCGCGGCCCGCCCCGTGCGGGGAGGAATTCAGCGAGGCGGGGTTGCCCAGGCCTTCCACCACGTACGACGCCGTCCCCATGGATCCCGGAATAAGTCCCGGATCGCCGGGCTCGGCCCTGATCGCTCCCTTGCGCGAGACCCACACCGATTTGCCGTAGTGCGTCTCCAGCTGCGTGAAGTTGTGGTGGCAGTTGATCCGCTCGCGCTCCGTGACGTGGCCGCCCACCCAGCGGCCGAACTGCGTGATGACCCGGTCCATCATTTCCTCGCGGTTCAGGAGCGCGAAGTGCTGGGCCCAGCGAAGTTCCTTGATGTACGCATCGAACTGGGGTGTGCCTTCGTCGAGGTAGGCGAGGTCGGGGTCGGGCAGTTTGGTTCCCCGCTTCCGGGTTACCTGCTGGGCGACGCCGATGTGATGCTGTGCGATCTTGTTCCCGACGCCGCGGGAGCCGGAGTGCAGGAACAGCCAGACGGCGTCGGTTTCGTCGGCGCTGACCTCGATGAAGTGGTTTCCCGAACCCAGTGAGCCCAGCTGCAGCTCCCACTTTTCGACGTACTGGGCCGGGTTGAAGCCGGCCTTTGCCGCCAGTTTCTTGAGCCCGGCGATCCGCGGCTCGGCGGTGGCCTGGACTGACCTGTTGTTGTGGCCGGCGGAGAGGGGGATGGCGCGTTCGATGTCCTCGCGCAGCCGTTTCCGGTCCCTGGGCAGGTCCTTCACCGAGTACTGCGTCCGGACGGCGATCATGCCGCAGCCGATGTCCACGCCGACGGCGGCCGGGATGATGGCGTGCAGGGTGGGGATCACCGAGCCCACGGTGGCGCCCTTGCCCAGGTGCGCATCCGGCATCAGGGCCAGGTGCGGGTAGATGAACGGCAGCGTGGAGGTGGCCAGCGCCTGGTCAAGGGTCTTGGCGTCCAGGATCGAGGCCCAGCTGATGAGCTTGCTGTTGATGGTCTCCACGGTGGCGCCTCCCATTCCTGATGATGGAGGGCTGGCCCACGGCGCGGCAAGGGCGGGGACAGCCCTTAAACCACGAAATCGCCGGAAAAGTGCGAGGTCGCCGCAAATCCCCTGTGTGTCAGGCTGTTGTGTGACAGGTTCCCTGTTGCTGGAGTCGGTGCTCAGAGCGGGGAAAGGTCCACCATGGATTTCGTTATGCCTGTCCGTGTTTCGAACCGGAAGCACTTCACTACCGACCAGAAACACGCG